>CAIOLZ010000274.1 GCA_903859265.1 uncultured beta proteobacterium | reverse complement strand
TCTCGCGTGACCACCTGTACAAGGGTGCTCCCCACGCAGCATTGCTGGAACCCCAATTCCAGCAAGCCGGTCGCAACAACAATGGTCATATCACCACCCGTCACAAGGGCGGTGGTCACAAGCACCACTACCGCGTGGTCGATTTCGTCCGTAACAAGGACGGAATCCCTGCCAAAGTTGAACGCATTGAATACGACCCGAACCGCTCTGCGCACATCGCTCTGGTGTGCTACGCAGACGGCGAGCGCAAGTACATCATTGCTCCGCGTGGTCTGGAAGTCGGTGCGTCCATCATGAGCGGCTCGGAAGCGCCGATTCGTGTTGGCAACACTTTGCCAATCCGCAACATTCCGGTGGGTTCCATCATCCATTGCGTTGAGTTGCAAGTCGGCAAGGGTGCGCAAATCATCCGTTCCGCAGGCACATCTGCAACGTTGCTGGCGCGTGAAGGCACCTATGCTCAGGTTCGCGTGCGCTCCGGTGAAGTGCGCAAGATTCACATCGACTGCCGTGCGACGATCGGCCAAGTTGCTAACGAAGAACACAGCCTGCGCCAACTGGGTAAAGCTGGTGTCAAGCGCTGGATGGGTATCCGCCCAACCGTTCGGGGTGTGGTCATGAACCCGGTTGACCACCCGCATGGTGGTGGCGAAGGAAAGACCGGCGAAGGCCGTCATGCAGTCGATCCTTGGGGTAATCTGACCAAGGGCTACCGTACCCGTAACAACAAGCGCACGCAGGTCATGATCGTGTCGCGTCGCAAGAAGTAAGGGGAAGGTTAAATGACTCGCTCACTCAAAAAAGGTCCGTTTGTTGACCATCATTTGATCGCAAAGACTGAAAAAGCCGTTGCGACCAAAGACAAAAAGCCGATTAAGACCTGGTCTCGTCGCTCTATGATCCTGCCCGATTTCATCGGCTTGACCATTGCCGTTCACAACGGCAAGCAGCACGTACCGGTCTATATCACCGATCAAATGGTTGGCCACAAGTTGGGAGAGTTTGCGCTCACCCGTACTTTCAAGGGTCATCCGGCAGACAAAAAAGTCCAAAAGAAATAAGGAGTTGACCATGGAAACACGTGCAACCCTTCGCGGCGTGCGTTTGTCGGTGGACAAAGGCCGTCTGGTCGCGGACCTGATTCGCGGTAAAAAAGTGGATCAAGCCCTGAACATTTTGCAATTCACGCAGAAAAAAGCTGCTGGAATCATCAAGAAGGTTCTGGAGTCCGCCATTGCAAATGCTGAACACAATGATGGTGCCGACATCGACGAGCTGAAGGTGAAAACCATCTACGTTGAACAAGGTGCCTCATTGCGACGCTTCACGGCCCGCGCCAAAGGCCGCGGAAACCAAATCAGAAAACCCACGTGCCATGTGTACGTGACGGTTGGTAACTGAACGAGGCTAGGAAGATATGGGACAAAAAATCCATCCAACAGGCTTTCGCCTCTCGATCAGCCGTAACTGGTCTTCGCGTTGGTATGCCAACAACCGTGACTTCGCCGGCATGCTGGCTGAAGACATCAAGGTGCGCGAGTACCTCAAGCTCAAGCTGAAAAATGCTTCGGTTTCCCGCATCCTGATCGAACGCCCTGCCAAGAACGCGCGCATCACCATTTTCTCGGCGCGTCCGGGCGTGGTGATCGGCAAGAAGGGCGAAGACATCGAGAACTTGAAGCGTGATCTGGGCAAAATGTTGAACGTGCCGGTCGCAGTCAACATCGAAGAAGTGCGCAAGCCTGAAATCGATGCCAAGCTGATCGCCGATAGCATTACCCAGCAGCTCGAAAAACGCATCATGTTCCGCCGTGCCATGAAGCGCGCCATGCAAAACGCAATGCGTTTGGGCGCATTGGGCATCAAGATCATGTCTGCCGGACGTTTGAACGGAATTGAAATCGCCCGTACCGAGTGGTATCGCGAAGGCCGTGTGCCCTTGCATACCCTGCGCGCTGATATTGATTACGGAACCTCCGAAGCCAAGACCACCTACGGTGTGATCGGCGTCAAGGTGTGGGTTTACAAGGGCGATACGCTGGGTCGTAATGACCTGCCGGCAGCCGTTGAGCCCCGCTCCGAAGAGGAACGCCGCCCGCGTGGCCCACGTCGCGATGACCGCGGTGGTGCCCGTCCAGCCGGTGATCGTCCTTCCGCACCTCGCACTGGTGCCCGTCGTCCGGTTGGCGCCAATGCGGCCCCGGCGGACGGCAGTGACAAACCTGCAGAAGCACTGGGTGCTGATGCCTCTAAACCCGCCGTTAAGCGCGTACGCAAAGTCGCCGCGCCAGCCGCCGCAGGCAGCACCAGTGCTGTGGCAGCTGACGGCAAAGGAGAATAACTATGTTGCAACCCGCTCGCCGGAAATACCGCAAAGAGCAAAAAGGCCGTAACACCGGTGTCGCGACACGAGGAAGCTCGGTCGCATTCGGTGACTTCGGTCTGAAATGTACCGACCGTGGCCGTTTGACGGCTCGTCAGATCGAAGCGGCACGTCGTGCCATTTCACGCCACGTCAAGCGTGGTGGTCGTATCTGGATCCGCGTGTTTCCCGACAAGCCGATCTCCCAGAAGCCCGCTGAAGTGCGTATGGGTAACGGTAAAGGTAACCCCGAGTACTACGTCGCTGAGATTCAGCCGGGCAAGATCGTGTTCGAGATCGTCGGTGTTCCCGAAGAACTCGCACGTGAAGCTTTCCGTCTGGCCGCTGCGAAGCTGCCATTGCGCACCACATTCGTGGCCCGCATGATTGGCCAGTAATCAGGAGAATCAAGAAATGAAAGCTACTGAACTGCGCCAAAAAGACGTCGCTGGTTTGCAAACGGAAGTCAAAGCGCTGCAAAAAGCCCACTTTGGTCTGCGTATGCAAAAGGCTACCCAACAACTCAACAACACCGCTACGCTGCGCTCTGCGCGCCGCGATATTGCTCGCGCCAAGACGATTCTTGTCGAGAAGCAAAGCGCTGATAAGTCCGCCAAATAAGGAGCGATAAATGACGGAAGCTAAAAAATCCCTCAAGCGCACCTTGATTGGCAAGGTGGTCAGCGACAAGCGTGCCAAGACGGTTACCGTGCTGATTGAGCGCCGTGTCAAACACGAGCTTTACGGCAAGATCGTCGGCAAATCCAGCAAGTACCACGCCCATGATGAAAAGGGCGAGTACAAACTGGGCGACTTGATTGAAATTACGGAGAGTCGTCCGATTTCCAAAACCAAGAACTGGGTTGCGACCCGTTTGGTACAAAAGGCAGCAGCGGTCTAAGTCTATTGACGAAGTTCTCTGCAAAAGTCTGAATAGCGGCCCACAATGTGGGCCGTTTTCGTTGGTAAGTTCCAATCCACTTATTGCACAGGAGCACACATGATCAAAGTCGGCGATTCGCTTCCCTCCGTCACCCTGATGGAATATTCCGAAGTGGAAGGCGAGGGTTGCAGCATTGGGCCCAACCCCGTGGATGTCAGCAAGGCAACTGCGGGCAAGACCATCGCGCTGTTTGCGCTTCCCGGTGCATTCACACCGACGTGTTCGGCCAAGCATGTGCCCGGTTATGTCGAACATTTCGAAGCCTTCAAGGCCGCCGGCGTGGATGAGATCTGGTGCATTAGCGTGAACGACGCGTTTGTCATGGGCGCATGGGCACGCGATCAAAAAACGGCAGGCAAGGTGCGCATGCTGGCCGATGGAGACGCGACAGTCACCAAGGCGACGGGGCTGACGCTGGATTTGAGTGGCAGGGGCTTAGGGCTGCGTAGCAACCGCTATTCGATGCTGGTAAAAGACGGCAAGGTTGCCACACTCAACATCGAAGGCCCTGGCAAGTTCGAAGTCAGCGACGCCGCCACCTTGCTCGCACAAAGCCAGGCATAAAAAGTTCAAGGCGCTGTTGCGGCCCAGGCCAACAGCGCCCAGACACCGAGCCCGCACATACCTGCAATGGCCAGGGCAGTCCAGCGCCGGGCCGCACTGTCAACCGAAGCGGCTACGGGTTCAAGGACGTCTTTGTCTCCGGTCCACATGGGTGTGACCAAATCGTCGTTTTTCCTGAGCCGGTACCAAACGATCGCGCCGATATGCAAGGCCACCAGCGCCAGTACGCCGAACTTTCCCACCGTGGTGTGAAAGGTAGTGGCAGCCGTGACCCATGCGTTGGGCACTTTTGCCACCAGCGGGCCGCTCACGAGTACCTCATCATCGCTGATTAAACCTGCACCCGCCTGCACAAGCAGGAGTCCCAAAAGGGCTAGCACCGACAGCGCGCCCAGCGGGTTATGACCGACAGAACTGCTGCTTTTTCGGCCTCTGATGTAGGCTACAACGTGGCTTGGGCGTCTTACAAAACTCGAAAAACGTGACCAATATCCGCCAGCGAAACCCCAGACGAGCCGAAACAAAACCAGCGCCAATACCAGGTAGCCAAAGCGAAAATGCCAGGCCATCGCGTCACCGGCTATTTCACCTGTCACCACGAGTCCGGTCACGCAAACTGCCAGCAACCAGTGAAACAGGCGGGTCGGTAAATCCCAAACACGAACTTTCATGCAAACACTCTCGAAAAGTGGAAGGAATGCCACCGCAATACTCTACAGCGGTGCGCAGCGATGTGCAGCTCGGTGACAATAACCCACTGCCCGACGCCAACGAATAGGACTTGCTCAGATGCGTTTTAGACCTGAATGTTCAACGCATGTGCCCAGGACCCGCTGCGGCATGATGCTGCGCAGGGCATTTTTTGCAGGCGCCCTGACCGCCGGCACGGTGTTGATGGGCTGCTCCCCCGCGCTGAACTGGCGTGTGGTGACCTTGGAACAAATGAATGCGCTTCTGCCGTGCAAGCCTGATCACGCGCAGCGGCAGCTGACATTGGCGCAAACTTCCGTGGTGATGGACATGGTCGGTTGCGAAGCGGATGGCGCGCTGTACGCCGTAAGTCATGTGCGGCTGACAGACCCAAAAACTGTTCCGGACGTTGTGCAGGCGTGGCGATCGGCCACGCTCGGCAATATGCATGCTGGCGATGTTCCCGCACCACCAGACCCCGGCACTGCTGCCATGCAGGTGCTTGATGTGAAAGGCGTAAGACCGGACGGGACGCCGGTGCAGGCTGCACTGTCCTGGTGGGTCTCCGGTTTAGACATCTACCATTTGGCCGTCTTCGCTACAGCGCTGACACCCGAGCGGACGGAGACGTTTTTCACCCAATCCCGGATCCGGTAAATCGCAACACCGCACCCTGCCCGCTGGCTTCGGAATCCATGGCGGAGACGTCATAATGGCCGCTAGCTTTGAACAGACACCATGAATACCGGCATTTTTATCATCGCCCACGCGCCGCTTGCGAGTGCATTGCGTGCGAGTGTCTTGCATGTGTTCCCGGATGCGCAGGCGGGCCTGGTGGCGCTCGATGTGCCCCCCAGCGAAGCGCCAGAATTGACCCGCGCCAACGCCCTTGCCATCCTGGCAACCATGGCCGCGCCCAACACGCTTGTGCTGACCGATGTTTTTGGCGCCACGCCTTGCAACGTGGCACAAAAAGTGGTGGACGGTGTGCAATCGAAATTGGTCGCCGGCGTCAACTTGCCGATGCTGTTGCGCACAGTCAATTACCGCCATGAGGCACTCGACGTCCTGGTTGCACGGGCGATGGCGGGTGGCATGCAAAGCATCATGCAAGTCGCGGTAGCAGCGCCGCAAAACCAACAAAGAAAAGTCAATGATCAACACCACCACGACCATAGTCAATAAGCTCGGCCTGCATGCCCGGGCGTCTGCCAAGCTCACCAAGCTGGCAGGCACTTTCCCATGCGAAGTCTGGATGACGCGCGGTGACAGACGCGTCAATGCCAAAAGCATCATGGGCGTCATGATGCTGGCAGCCGGCATCGGTTCCGACGTGGAACTTGAAACCGATGGTCCACGCGAACAGGAGGCGATGAACGCCTTGCTGGCGCTGATTGCCGACAAGTTTGGAGAGGGCGAATGAACTTCGCCCTGCATGGCGCGCCATGACATTTAGCATCCACGGTCTCGCTGTATCCCGAGGCGTTGCGATCGGGCGCGCTGTTCTGGTGGCTTCCAGTCGCATGGATGTGGCGCACTATTTCATTGCTGCCCAGGACATTGAAACCGAAATCAGCCGCGTGCGTACGGGCCGCGACACGGTGATTGACGAGATCCGCCGGTTGCAGGAGAGCGTTTCCAACATGGGCCCCAAAGAGGCACCCCAAGAGTTGGCTGCGTTGCTGGATGTGCACCTGATGCTCTTGCAGGATGAAGAGTTGATCAGCGGCGTGAAGCACTGGATATCCGACCGCCTGTACAACGCCGAATGGGCATTGACGACACAGCTTGAAATTATTTCGCGCCAGTTCGACGAGATGGAAGACGCGTATTTGCGCGAGCGCAAGGCGGATCTGGAGCAAATCGTGGAGCGCGTTTTGCGTGCCATGAAAGGCACGGCGTCACCGATTGCAGCGCTGACGCCACGGGCCGAGCGCAAGTCGCCACAGCAGGACTTGTTGCTGGATGACACGGTGGACGTGCCGCTGGTGCTGGTCGCGCACGATTTGTCGCCAGCCGACATGCTGCAGTTCAAGCAAAGCCTTTTTGCGGGATTCATCACCGATGTCGGTGGCAAGACGTCCCACACCGCGATTGTGGCGCGCAGCATGGATATTCCGGCGGTCGTGGGCGCACGAACCTGCAGCCAGTTGGTGCGGCAGGACGACTGGGTCATTATCGATGGCGATGCGGGCGTGGTCATCGTTGATCCCTCGAGCATCATCCTTGCGGAATACGGCTTTAAGCAACGACAAGGCGAGCTGGAGCGCGGTCGCCTGCAGCGCTTGTTGCATACGCCCGCCGTGACGATGGACGGGGAAAAAGTGCAGCTGCTGGCGAACATTGAAATGCCGGAAGACGCTGCCGTTGCCTTGAAAGCCGGTGCGTTGGGTGTGGGACTATTTCGCAGCGAATTCCTGTTCATGGGGCGCCAGGGCCGTTTGCCGGATGAAGAGGAACAGTTCCAGGCGTACAAGAAAGCCGTCGAGGGTATGCACGGTTTACCGGTCACGATTCGCACAGTGGACGTGGGTGCGGACAAGCCACTGGATGAAACATTGCGCGATGATGCCCATTTGAATCCGGCTCTCGGCCTGCGCGCGATCCGCTGGAGTCTGGCTGACCCGGCGATGTTTTTAACCCAGTTGCGGGCAATTTTGCGCGCTGCTGCTTTTGGGCAAGTGCGATTGCTGGTGCCGATGCTGGCGCATGCCAGTGAAATTCGCCAAACCCTGGCCCACATCGAGCAGGCCCGCGCCATGCTGGACCACAAAGGCGTTGCCTTCGGACCGGTCAAGCTTGGCGCAATGATTGAAATCCCGGCGGCAGCATTAAGTTTGAAACTGTTTTTAAAGCACTTCGATTTTTTGTCGATCGGCACCAATGACCTGATTCAGTACACCCTGGCCATCGACCGGGCGGACGAGTCGGTGGCGCATTTGTACGACCCGCTGCATCCTGCCGTTTTACGTCTGGTCGCCGACACCATCACCGAATGCAATGCGCAGGGCAAAGACGTCAGCGTCTGTGGCGAAATGGCAGGTGACATTGGGCTCACCAAATTGCTGCTGGGGCTGGGATTGCGCAGTTTTTCGATGCACCCGGCCCAGATATTGGCTGTCAAACAGGAAATTTTGCGTTCCGATGCCAGTCGCTTGCAGCCCTGGGCCACCCGAGTCCTGGAGGCAGAAGACCCTGCGCTGGCCATGGCGGCGACCTGACAGCGACTTTAGCGACGGGTTTTTCCTGCGTAGGAGCCCAGCACCGCGGCTCCAATGATAAGCACGGCAGCGGCGATGACCGAAGAACTGGGAACCTCGGAACGCAGCCACAGCAGAGCCAATGTGGACAGCAATGGCGTTAAAAACGACAGCACACCAATATGGCGGGGGTCTCCGCGTTTGAGCGCTGCATCCCATAGGTAAAACGCCCCGCCCAGTGGCCCCAATCCCAAACCCAGTATCAGCACCATATCGTGACCACTGAGTTGCACCCGCGGCTCCAGCAGTGCATGGCAGACCAGCGATAGCACTCCCGAGACCAACCCGAACAGCCCCATTGCCGCGGTCGGAAAAGGTGGCACGCGTTGGCTCAGCAGTGAATAACTGGCCCAGACAAACGCGGACATGAGCGCCAGCACATAACCCCAGGCAAAGCCACCTTGCAAATCCTGTCCACCGGCAATCGCCAGGGCCGCGCCGGCAAACCCGACCAGCGCAGCTACCACGTGCAGCGCTGTCAGGCGCACCCCGGTCAAAAACAAAGGAGCCATCAGTACGATCCCGAGCGGCCAGAGATAGTTCACCAGATTGGCCTGTACCGGCGGTGCATGGCGCAGGGCAATGAACAGCAAAAAATGGAAACCAAACAAGCCGTACACGCCCAAGGTCAGCGTTCTGCCCGGCACCTTGAACATGGCGACGCGCCAGCCCGATAGTGGCCCAGCGATAAAGCTGCCCACGAGCAGACCAAGGCCGGTCAGTAAAAATGGCGGTACATGCTGTAGCGCAATGCCCAACGGCGCCAAAGTACCCCACAGCGCGATTGCCCCAAGCGCGAGAGCGGTAGCCCGAACGTTGCTGCGCGTTGGGTTCTGATACGACGACTTCATCCAGCGGTAGCCAAATTTCAGGAAGGCCGCTGGTCCGTGGACGGTTTTTGCCACAGATTGATCCCGCCTTCGACCGCGTGGCGGTCAATGGCCGCGAGTTCGTCGGCCGAAAAAGCGGGCCCGTTCAGAGCCTGCGCCAATTCCACAATCTGCGCCGGTTTGCTCGCGCCGATCAGCGCCGACGTGACCCTGGCATCGCGCAACACCCAGGCTGTCGCCATTTGCGCCAGAGACTGCCCACGTGCCTGCGCAATGTCGTTGAGTGCGCGCACATGTTGGAGGTTTTGATCGCTCAGATGGGCCTTCGTAAATGACCCGCCGCCGGGGCGGTTGATGCGGGCATCGGCGGGAATTCCGTTGAGGTATTTGTCGCTGAGCAAACCTTGCGCCAACGCGCTGAAGGCAATGCAGCCCATGCCCGTGTCGTCCAGGGCGTCGAGCAAATCTTCCTCAATCCAGCGATTCAAAAGGCTGTATGACGGTTGGTGAATCAAGGCCTTGACACCCATGCTTTTCAAAATGCCAGCAGCTTCGCGCGTTTTGCCGGCGGAGTAGCTACTGATGCCCACATACAGCGCCTTACCCTGTTGCACCGCGCTGGCCAGCGCACCCATGGTTTCTTCCAGCGGGGTGTCGGGATCGAATCGGTGGGAGTAAAAAATGTCCACGTAGTCCAAGCCCATGCGCCGCAAGCTTTGGTCCAGGCTGGCCATCACATATTTGCGCGAACCGCCACCTTGTCCATAGGGCCCCGGCCACATATCCCAACCGGCCTTGCTGGAGATCAGCAGTTCGTCGCGGTAGGGTTTGAAGTCACGTCGCAGATGCTCGCCAAAATTTATCTCGGCACTGCCATACGGCGGACCGTAGTTGTTGGCAAGGTCGAAATGGGTAATGCCCAAATCGAAGGCCGTGCGCAGCATCTGGCGTTGCGTTTCCATCGGCGTTGTATCGCCGAAGTTGTGCCAAAGCCCGAGCGAAATGGCGGGCAACTTAAGGCCGCTTTTGCCGCAGGTGCGGTAAGCCATGGTGCCGTTGTAGCGGTTTGTGTTGGCGTGGTAATTCATGGTGATCGTGTGAAGAATCGGTTGATGGCGAGAGAGCTCGATACCTTCGAGTCACTGCTTGCGTTGGATTATCTGCTGCTTGCGGATTTCAATGATGCGGTGGCGTCGCCATGCGGGATTGGAAGTGGATTGCCAAGGCGTGAGGCAGCACGATGGAAGGCAGTGTGATACCAACTGTCCACGACCCTAGCAGGGGTTTGACGTTCAACATCTAATGGTCCAAACTTCATTAGAAACGTGAATCATCCATGCCATTGACTACCACTAACTTTACGGTTGCCGCCACTTCACTCAAGTTGTCGCAGCTCATCAGTGCGCTAAGTCATGCCCTCGATATAACGGAGGGACAACCAGAGGGTCATTGCATTCGGTGCTGCTTTATCGGAACGCTCGTGGGTCGCGAAATCGGCCTCGGTGAGCAGCAGTTATGGGAACTCTATTACACGCTGTTGTTAAAAGACCTGGGTTGCAGCAGCAATGCTGCCCGTATTTGTGAGCTCTACCTCACTGACGACTTGAATTTCAAACGTGATTTCAAGTTTGTAGGGGACGGTTTGCCGCAGGTGGTTCGCTTCGTTCTTCAGCACACCGGATTGAAGGCAGGACTGGCAGAACGGTTTAAAAGCACCTTGAATATCTTCCAGAACGGGCCAGAACTATCTCGACAGTTGATTCAGACACGATGCCAGCGTGGCGCAGAGATTGCCAGACTGCTGCGGTTTTCCGAGGGCGTTGCCCAAGGAATTTACAGTCTGGACGAGCACTGGAATGGATCAGGCAAGCCGCATAGAGTGGCAGGCGAGGCCATTCCGGTTTACTCCAGAATTGCTTTACTGGCTCAGGTCGTAGATGTGTTCTTTACCGCGGATGGCAAAGAGGCGGCTTTGGCAGAGCTTGCGGCCCGAAAAGGCACTTGGTTCGACCCTGCGCTGGTAGAGGCATTTCAGCGCGTTGCGTTGCAGGACGGATTCTGGACCACTTTGACGTCCCGGCATGTCGGCAAGGCAGTCGAAGCCCTTGAGCCCGCACAATATGAAGTACCTCTGGACGAAGATTACCTTGACGACATCGCGACCGCGTTCGGCCAAGTGGTCGATTCCAAAAGTCCGTACACCAGTGGGCATAGTGCGCGGGTCGCTTTGTACACAGACCTCATTGGCAAACAGATGGGTCTAGACGATGACCGCCGGCGCTGGCTCAAACGCGGAGCCTTGCTGCATGACGTTGGAAAATTAGGCGTCAGCAACAGCATCTTGGACAAGGCCGGCAAGTTGGACGACAGGGAATGGAAAGAAGTCCGCATGCATGCGGCCTTGACCGAGTCCATTCTTTCCCGCATTGATGCGTTCAAAGAACTTGCGCGCATATCAGGCGCCCATCATGAGCGCCTTGACGGCGGCGGCTACCCACGCGGTTTGTTCGCAGCGGATATTTCCATGGAAACACGCATCATTACCACTGCGGATATCTTTGACGCAATAACGGCCGAGCGGCCTTACCGTGGGGCGGTGCCAGTGGTTGATACATTGCAGATGATGAAGAAGACGGTGGGCACAGCGCTTGATCCCAACTGCTTCGAAGCGCTGACCCAGGCGATGGCCGACTTTAAGAACCCTTCTGTGTAACCAAGCGTCCCGGATAAACACAAAGATCAATCGAGGCCAGCGTGCCCGAGCGGTACAGAGACCTGGGTTGGTTTTTCATGTGAACAATCAGTTGATCTTGAGAAAACTCAAGCATTTTTGCAACGTTTTATCAGTAGTTAATGAGAAAAAATACAGAAGTTAGTGAGACTGGATTGAATGATCGTCCTGAGTCGCTAGACTGAATCCTCCGCTCGAGGCAAGGCAATATTGGCCCTTTGCAAATGCGCTGTCTACATAATGCCCGCGTACTCTGGTTGCGGCGTTCTTGAAGCTGGACCTTGAAAAAAGTACCAATCAACTAGCCATCCGATGGCTCCAAACAACACGAAATGAACTGATAGGAAAATGAGCACAACATCTAGGATTTTTATGAACACCATCAAAGCCATCAGTCCCGCTGAATTCTTAAGCCGAACGTTTCATACTGCAGTGTTTGCGGGTGGCGGTAATCGCTGCTGGTGGCAGGCTGGTGCAGTGGAGCGGCTGTGTGAGCAGGCCAATTGGCAAGTCAGACGGTTGATCGGGGTGAGTGCGGGTGCTGGCATTGCCACCGCGTTTGCCACCGGACGCATGCAGGATTCTTTGCGAGCTGCGGTGGAACGCTTTAACAATACGCCCAGAAACATCATCTGGAGCGACCTGCTCAGAGGCAAACGGCCGTTTGTGCTGCCGCGTATCTACCCCGACTGGATTGAGAGCTTTCTGCAGGGGGCGGATTTGCAAAAACTTCAAAGGGGCTCGCTGAAAGTGGATGTGGCCATTACCCGCCCGATTCCTTACCTGCCGGTGACCTTGTCTACCGCGGTGGCCCTAGCCCTGTACTCCACCGAAAAATTCTGGCTCAAGACTTTCCATGGTCGCCTGCCCCATTGGGTGGGGCTTCGTAGCGAGTACCACGATCTGACCGATTGCCCGCAACTTGACGATGCCCGCAGCCTGCTACTGGCGTCGGGTGCTGCTGTGCCCATTACGCCTAGCCACAAAGTCAATGGCCGCGCTGCACTGGACGGTGGGTTTTATGACAACGTGCCACTGCCGCAAGACCGTGCGGACGACGCGGGCACGCTGGTGCTGCTGACGCGTCATCGGTCGGATCTGCCGCAAGCGTTCGACTATCAGGGGCGCACCTATTTGCAACCCAGCCGCAAAGTAGACGCCATCAACATGGATTGCACCAGCGGTGCCAAGGTGCAAAGCACCTATGCGCAGGGGTTGGAAGATACGGGTCGCTGGTTGGAGAAGGGTTGACGGTTCTGAAGTTTGGCGCTTAAAGGCCCAATGGGATGGACGCTCCCACCTCTAGCAGCATCGAATTGTGCCAAAGTGGAGATGCGATTTCATCCACTTCAACCGACAGGAGCGTCCGAAATGAAGATTACAACAGTAGGTGTCGGCGCGCGTCCAATATTCCTCAGGCGTGCGCGCCGAGCGAATACTCAGGGAATGCAGTCAGTCTTGAATGACTGACCTGTGGATAAGTTTATCTCACGGATAGTTTTCAATACAACTTCATGTTCACTCACATCCAGCGTGGGAAGCCGCGCAGGGCGTAGCCCGAAGCGGATTTCCACGCTGAGCGGTTGTCAGAACGGCACCTCCTGATCTGTTGCCTTGGGTCGTTTGGTTTGCTCCCTTGCTTTGATGCGGGACTTCGCCGTGGCCGTGCTGTGGCGGAAGCGGTAAGACTCGTTGCCGCTCTCCACGATATGACAGTGGTGCGTGAGCCGATCCAGCAATGCCGTGGTCATCTTCGCATCCCCAAACACGCTGGCCCATTCACCGAACGTCAGGTTGGTGGTGATCATGACGCTGGTGTGCT
>CAIOLZ010000273.1 GCA_903859265.1 uncultured beta proteobacterium | reverse complement strand
GTGCGCAACCAGGCGAGGTCAGAACTCGTGTGTTTGGAGCCC
Source organism: uncultured beta proteobacterium (assembly GCA_903859265.1). Lineage (GTDB taxonomy): Bacteria > Pseudomonadota > Gammaproteobacteria > Burkholderiales > Burkholderiaceae_C > Allorhodoferax. The sequence continues at coordinate 3,875 of CAIOLZ010000273.1, read as the reverse complement.
GGCAGGATGACCCAATCGCCAGCCGTCCAACTGGCCAGTTCGGGCGGACTGCGAACCCATTGCAGACGAACACCTGGAATGTTCTTGAGTGCCTGAAATTCGTCGAGATTGCTGATACGCGGATAGGCCACCACTGCCACGTTGAGGGTTACCGGGCCGGTGGCGATGCTGCGGTCGTCAAAAATACCGTCCTCCTCCGGCAGGCCGTGGCGCCACCACATCGGCAATGTGGCCACGGTAGCAATCCCGGTCAGGTCCCGCAACATCTGGGGCGCCGGCGCCAGCAGCGCGGCATCGCCGCGAAAGCGGTTGAGCACAAATCCGCGGATCAATGCGCGTTCGTTCGAAGGTAGTAATGCCCAGGTGCCGTAGAGATGGGCAAACGCGCCACCGCGGTCAATGTCAGTGACCAGCAAACACGCGGCCTGTGCATACAGGGCCACGCGCATGTTCACGATATCGCTGGCAGAAAGATTGATCTCTGCGGGCGAGCCCGCTCCCTCAATGATTACCAAATCGTTGTCCGCCCGTAGCGCGTCCAGTGCCTGCGCAATCGCCGGCCAGACATGGGCACTGCGCGTGCGCCATGGCATCGCGGTCAGCGCCGCATCGACCTGCCCCATCAACACCACCTGGCTGTGCGTATCCCGCTCGGGTTTGAGCAGCAGCGGGTTCATCCGCACATCGGGCACGCTGCGCGCTGCCAAGGCCTGAAAATACTGGGCACTTCCAATCTCGCCCTGGCCATTGGCGCTGGCCACTACGCGAGCGTTGTTGCTCATGTTCTGCGCTTTGAACGGGGCCACTTTGAGGCCCTGTCGTGCGTAATACCGGCACAAGGCGGTGGTCAGCCAGCTCTTGCCGGCACCACTGGTGGTACCCAGGACCATGATGCAACGCGCTGCCATATCAGTCCTCAATCCCCCTCTGGGCCGCACTGACCTGCTTCCAGCGGGAACCGTCACCCAGCCCTTCAATCGGGATACCGAGCAGTTCAAACATGGGTCCCCGTGGTTCTCCCTTGGATTTTTCATGGGTCTTGACGGTGGACGGTGCTTCAATTTCCATGCGGGACCCCATCCGGTTGGACAAAGGGCAAAGCGACCCACTGCGCGCCTACGGCATGGATGGCAATGCGGTGATCAAACGCTGCGCTGATCGCCTGGTGCGTGGCCGGCAGATCGGTCGCGCCGTGGTGGCAAACCCGGCCATCCCGCATCACCACCACATCATGGGCATGCAGCGCAATCGTGATTTCGTGCAGCACGCTGACCACGGTGGTGCCGTGCGCCAGCAATGCCTCGACCACGCACAGCCAGTCCGCCTGGTGCGGCGGATCTAGGTTGGTGAGTGGTTCGTCCATCAACAATACTTTGGCTTCAACAGCCAGTGCACGAGCCAACAACACCCGCTGGCGCTCACCGCCCGAGAGCTGGCCCAATGGACGGTGGCGCCATTCCCAGGCCTGTGTGAAGCGCAGTGCGCGCTCTACAGCGGCCCAATCGCGCAAGTTCGGTGGCGCAAGCCAAGCCTGGTGCGGCAGGCGCCCCAGCAGAACCACGTCCAGCACTGTGAGGTCATCCGCGCAGGCTTCGTTCTGACCCAGCCACGCCAGTTGCTGCGCCCGCATCCGTTGGGGCACAGAACGCCATGGCTGCCCGAGCAAGGACACGCTGCCGGTGTGCGGCAACACGCCTGCCAGCGCCTTGAGCAGCGTGGACTTGCCGGCACCATTGGGGCCCAGAATACTGGTCCAGCGGCCAGCGGCAAAATCGAGATCGATGTTGTGCAGCACCTGCACGCCGCCCAAACTGGCAGACAGACTGCGGGCACTCAAGGCTGGCGCAATCATTAGCTGCGCCCATCCATGGTCGATCCGGAGGCGCCACCGCTGCGTTGCATCAGCCAGATCAGGTAGCTGCCACCCAGCACCGCCGTCAAAACCCCAACCGGCAACTCTTGCGGCGCAACCAGCAGGCGCGCCAGCAAATCCGCCGCCATCAGTAGCGCGCCACCGGCCAGGCTCGACAACAACACCAGACGACCATGCGTTACCTTGACGATGGAGCGCACCAGATGCGGCGCTGCGAGTCCGACAAATGCAATCAACCCGGTCTGCGCCACAGCGGTTGCCGTCGCCAATGCAATCAGCGCAACCAGCGCAACCCGCATTTGCGACAGCGGCAATCCCAAACTCCGGGCGGTCGCCTCGCCCAATGCCAAACCGTCGAGCACCGGACTCAATAACCACGCCAGCACCATGCAGACCAGCCAAACCACCAGCATCAACCATCCGGAAGTCCAGCCGACGAAGGCTGTGCTACCGAGTAAAAAGGCCTGCATGGCCTGCATTACCTCAGGCGCGATCAGTAATACCAAAGACCCCATCGCCCCCAGGACTACACCCACCACCACGCCGGACAACAGCAGTCGCAAGGTGTGCTGCACGCCGCGCGCCAGCAACAGCGTTAAAAGCACCGCACCAACGGCTCCCACAAATGCAGCGCCGGTCAGCCCCAGCCTGACGATCCAAACGGTTGCCATGGGAGACACGCCAAAGAACGCCAATGCCAGAGCCACGCCCAAAGACGCCCCGGACGCGCTACCCAGCAGGTATGGATCCGCCAGCGGATTGCGAAACAAGCCCTGCGCCACTGCACCGGCCAGCGCCAGCAATGCCCCCGCTGCCCAGGCGCCCAGCGTGCGCGGCAGTCTGATATCCCAAACAATGAGTTGCGATACCGGATCACTCGCCGATAGGACAACGCTGCTCCATCCGCCACTGCCGATGCCCAGGCCCACAACCAGCAAGACCAAGGCGACGGCGGCCAACATCAACGCCAACAGCGTGGGCGAGAGCACCGCCTTGTGGAGGTTGGCATCAAGAGCATTCATGGGCTCATGTGCTCCAGACACTTGGCAATGGCCTGTGCGCCCTGCGCCATGCGGGGTCCGGGACGCACCAGACTGTCGGACTCTTGCGCATCGAAAACACACACATGGTTGCGCTTGACCGCTCGCATGCCTGACCAGCCGGGACGATTGCGAATGTCCACCCCGTTCGAGTCGCCCACCATGATGACGTCCGGGTCGGCGCGAACGATGTATTCCGGGTTGAGTTGGGGGAAAGGTCCCATCGCCGCGGGCACAATGTTTCGGACACCCAAGCGGGCCAGGGTTTCTCCGATAAACGACGACTCGCCAGCCGCGTAGGGCGCCTGATTGACCTCGAAATAGACCCGCAAACCCCGGGCCTCGGGTGGCAGCGACTGGGCTGCAGCATGCATGGCTTCATCCATGTCCCGCCAGACTTTGTCGGCGTCCGCCGCGCCCAGAACCTGCCCCAGAACCCGAATCACGCGTTTCACGTCCGCATGGGTTTTTGGCTCCAGTGCCATCACAGTCAGCCCTAAACTGCGTAGCCGTTCCGCGCTTCGGGTGGAGCCGGCAAGCAGGACCAGATCGGGTTTGAGCGCCACAATGGCTTCGATGTTCGGGTCCAGACCGCCTCCCACCTTGGGCAACTGCTTCACGGACTGCGGATCGTTGGAATAGCGGTCCACACCCACCAGCCGCTGGCATTGCCCCAAGGCGCAGACCGTCTCGGTAAGCGATGGCAGCAGGCTGACAATGCGCTGCGGCGCGCGGGCAAAGCGAATCAGCAAGCCACTGTCATCGGTTGCCTGAGTAACTTCACTGGCACTGGCGCAGCCAAAAGCGTAAAAGGTGAGCAACAGGCCCAGCACCAACCGTCTGGTCAAGCGCCGTTGCATCAGGCACCTTTCACAAAAAGCGGCTGGCCTGCCACCATCAGGCACACGCGGTCACAGTGGCTGGCCACCGCCTGATTCAGGCGTCCCAACGCATCGACGAAG
>CAIOLZ010000272.1 GCA_903859265.1 uncultured beta proteobacterium | reverse complement strand
TTATTGCGGACTTCTTCCAGAAAATCCGAATAACCCAACATGCCGGCACTCGATGTACCGCGGGCATCAAACTGCTTAAACACGGTGAAAAGCACCAGGGCAATCACCAACCAAACTGCAATTTTCGAAAACCACTGATTATTCAAGCGATGCTCCAGAATGAAAGCGGGGGACGCAGGGAAAACGGCTGCGTCATGTATTTGGCAACCATTTTAGGCTTTTCAAGCTGGAGTGCACGATATATCGGAGATTTCAACCACAGTGCCGTCCGGTGATTCGCGCACTATTTCAGGCCGGTTCCCACCAGAAACGTCTCTGACGACCGGTCCCTCGAGGCCTTGGGCTTGAATGGCTTGACCGTCTGGAATGCCGTCTTGAAACGCCCGACCACCGCGTTGTAGCTGGCTCCATGAAACACTTTTGCCACCAGCGTGCCCTGGGGTTTCATGTGATTTTGGGCAAATTCAATGGCGAGTTCCACCAGGTATTCGACCCGCGCGGCATCGGCAGATGCAATCCCGGAGAGATTGGGTGCCATGTCGGACACCACGATATCGGCCCGCCGACCCGCCATCACCTGCTCAAGTTGGGCAACGGATTGCGCTTCCCGAAAATCGCCTTGAATGAAAGTGACGCCTTCAATGGGCTCCATCGGCAACAAATCGAGGGCAATGATGCAGCCATTCAAATCCCCTGCCGCCGCGCCTTCGGGCGCCAACCGGCGGCGAATGTACTGGCTCCAGGCCCCCGGCGTGCTGCCCAAATCCACCACCAGGTGGCCCGGCCGGATCAGATGCAGGGTTTCGTCAATTTCCTTCAACTTGTAGGCAGCGCGCGCCCGGTAACCTTCTCGCCCGGCCAGTTTGACGTAGGGGTCGTTGATATGGTCGTGCAACCAGGCCTTGTTGACTTTTTTTGAAGTGACCTTGGTGCTTTTGCTCTGCGTATTCATTGCGTCGATAATACCTATATGCCCCAAATCCAATTGACTCCCGCCCAGCGCAAAGTACACCGCGCTGAGGCCCACCACCTCGACCCCGTTGTCATGGTGGGAAATGACGGCCTGACCGCCAACGTCAAAAAAGAAATCGATGCCGCACTCAATGCCCACGGACTGATCAAGGTTCGCGTTTTTTCCGACGACCGTGCCGCTCGGGAAGCCATGTTCCAGGCCTTGTCGGAAGAACTTGGCGCCGCACCCATACAGCACATCGGCAAATTACTGGTTTTGTGGCGTCCGCAGCCTGACAAAGAGCGAGCCATCGACGAAGACCGCATGCCCGGCCCGCGCGATTTCAAGGTTCTGAAATACAGCAAACGTGCAGGCCAGCGACCGGAAGTCAAAACCTTGCGGGTATTGGGCAACCAGCGCCTGACGGCTGGCGGCAATGTCAAGCGTGCAAAACCCAAACCCAAAGTAAGCCTCAAAAAACGCAGCCAGACCTGATCTGGAATTGTTGCCGGCCAATGCGCAAGCGCATTACCGTGCGCCATTGATGCAGGATTTCAGTGAGGCGCGTTATCAGATGTACTAGCAGACGCATTTTTCGCTAGCACCAATTTGCCAAAACACAGCATCGCGCACAGCCACTGCAAAAAATACAAGCCGGTCCCCAAGCCATGCCAAAGCGCTAAATTGTCTCGCGCAATGATATGTGGTGAGACAGCGAACTCCACCAGGAGCGCCATTAAGGCGCCCGCCAGAGCAAGCGCGGCAATGGGCCCGCCGGTCGCGTTCGAAAACGCCAGGCGTGGCGTCCTGACCAGTACCACCAAGGCCAACGCACAAACGGTTGAAATGGTTGTTTGCACGCTGAACAACCTACCCGCCATGGCACCTGCGATCGCCGGTGTGGGCAGGTGCATAAACAGCATGGGAACCACAAAGAATCCCAGGCTGGTCAGGCCCATCGCCCAGGCCGCTGAAAACCAAAGCGGCAGACTTCTCAAGGTGCGTTGCATCCGCCGTATCAGATGTAGTGAACCGCAACCACTTCGTACGACTTCTCGCCACCCGGCGCCTGCACAACGGCGGTATCGCCCTCTTCCTTACCGATCAACGCGCGGGCAATGGGAGAACTGATGTTGATGAGGCCGAGCTTGAGATCGGCTTCATCTTCGCCCACGATTTGGTATTTGACGCGGTCGCCGGTGTCTTCGTCTTCCAGTTCAACGGTCGCACCGAACACCACGCGGCCACCGGCGTCAAGGGTTGCGGGGTCAATGACTTGCGCGGCCGAGAGTTTGCCCTCCACTTCCTGGATGCGGCCTTCGATAAAGCCCTGACGGTCCTTGGCGGCGTCGTATTCAGCGTTTTCACTCAAGTCGCCTTGCGCACGGGCTTCTGAAATGGCGTTGATCACCCAGGGGCGATCAACCGTCTTCAATTTGTGCAACTCGGCCTTCAAAATTTCAGCGCCGCGTTTTGTAATCGGAATGGTTGCCATGGTCTTCTCTCTGATTTATGCCAAAAGCTGAGCATGCATTTCCTGCACGGAAATGACGCTCAGGTTGTCCAAATATTTCATACCCTC
>CAIOLZ010000271.1 GCA_903859265.1 uncultured beta proteobacterium | reverse complement strand
CCTGGCCCAAGAATCTGGGTGCATGCGGTGTCGCTCGGCGAAACCCGTGCCGCGGCGGTTCTGGTGCAGCGACTTCGCCTGGCTGTGCCCGCGATGCAGTTGTTGCTCACGCATGGCACGGCCACCGGTATGGAGGCCGGCCGGGCCTTGTTGCACAACGGTGATGTGCAAGTTTGGCAGCCTTGGGACACGGCGGGTGCAGTGGCGCGGTTTTTGGCATTTTTCAAGCCACAGATTGGCCTGTTGATGGAAACCGAAGTCTGGCCCAACCTGGTGGCAGGATGCGTTGAGGCAGGTGTTCCGATCTGTCTGGTCAATGCGCGGTTGAGTGACAAGTCAATGCGCAGTGCCTTGCGATTGGCAAGTATTTCTCGTCCTGCCTACGGCGCTTTGACAGCAGTGTGGGCGCAAACCGACGACGATGCCGCTCGTCTGCGCCAGCTTGGCGCAAATGTTCAGGGCGTTTTGGGTAACCTCAAATTCGATGCCACGCCCGATCCCGCGCAAGTCGCGCAGGGCCGGGCGTGGCGCGCCGCATGGGGCAGGCCGGTCGTGGTGTTTGCCAGTGCCCGGGAAGGGGAAGAAGCGATGTGGCTGGCAGCGATGCAATCCGCACGGGATGCGCTGCACAATTCACAATCCGGGCCGATTCAGTGGCTCATCGTTCCACGCCATCCGCAGCGCTTTGACGAAGTGGAGTCCCTGCTGCTGGCTGCCGGTTACGCAGTCGCACGGCGCAGTCGGTGGCAAGACGGTCCGCCGCCACCTGATCAATCCAAAACCCAAGTCTGGCTGGGCGATTCATTGGGCGAGATGGCGCTTTACTACGGGCTTTCCGACGTCGCGCTGCTGGGCGGCAGCTTTGCAAACTTCGGAGGGCAAAACCTGATCGAGGCCGCTGCGTGTGCCTGCCCTATCGTCATGGGTCCAAACACATTCAATTTCGCGGAGGCAGCAGACGGCGCTTGTGCGGCGGGTGCCGGCGTCCAAGTGCAGGACCTTTCAGCCGCAATGATTCAGGTGCTTGGCTGGCTGGAAAATCCGGCATCGTTGCAGCATGCCCGCAATTGCGCGCTCCACTGGAGCCAATTGCATCGGGGGGCGGCCCAAGCAAGCGCCCTGGCCGTCGCAAATCTGTTGTCAGCAGCCTCATTGGGCGCAGACAACTGAGGGATCTATGGCGCCAGTTGGGCGTTGATCGGCTGCAGGTCGTCCATCGCCAGCGTGCCCACAGACTGGCGCAATTTGAGCTCGCCAACCAACACGTCGTAGCGCGCTTTGGACAGTTGGGCCTTGGTACTGTAGAGCTGGCTTTGGGCGTTCAAAACATCAATATTGACTTTGACCCCGACCCGGTAGCCCAGTTGGTTGGACTCCAGCGCGCTCTGACTGGACGCTTCTGCCGCTTCGTAGGCAAGCACCTGCGAAAGACCGGTTTTGACGCCAAAAAAGGCGGCGCGTGTGGCCTGGGCAACATTGCGGCGTGCTGCCTCCAGATCATTTCTGGCTTTTTCTTCCAGCGCCAGGGTTTCCTTGACCCGGTTCTGTATCGAATAACCGGCGAAAAGGGGCACGTTAAAGACCAGTCCGATGGTGGTGGCGTTGAGCGTAAAGGCGGTCGGAATCGTCATGCTTCCGGTGTTATTGGAAGCGGTATAGCTGCCAGTCAGGTCCAGCGTAGGTTTGTGGCCAGCCTCGGCTTTTTCTGTCTCCAGTTTGGCCACATCGAGTGCGGTTTGCAGTTGCGCAAGCGTGGGGTTGGAAGTCTCGGACAGTGTTACCCATTGGCTGACGTCATCCGGCAACAAATGGCCAAGGGCTACGGGTGCGAGCAGTGGCTTGGGCTTGCTGCCTTCCTTGCCGGCGATTTGGTCCAAGGCCAGTGATTTCACGCGCAAATCATTGTCGGCCGCCAGTTCCTGCGCAAGCACCAGGTCATATTTGGCCTGCGCGTCCCGCGTGTCGATGATGGTGGCGCTACCGACTTCAAAATTGCGCTTGGCCGATGCCAGTTGCTCGGCTGTTGCAGCTTTGAGGCTGCGCACGTATTCCCCGTTGTCGGCGGCGGCCAGGACGTCAAAATACGCTTGGCTGATGCGAATAATCAGGTCCTGCTCGGCCGCGGTGAGCTGGGCCTGTGCCAGCTCCTGCTGCTTTTTGCCTTGTAGATAGCTGGCCCAGTTGGCCGGGCGGTAAAGCGGCTGCGTGACGCTGATGGTGCCGGCCTGAGCGTTGTAGCTCATGCCATTGAGCACCGGCAAGTCGCTTGCCTGGCTGGTCTGTGTTGCACTGGCGCTGAAGTTCGCACTTGGATAAATGCCGCCCAGAGATTGCTCACCCCTGGCAATGGTGGCATCGAATTGCGCCTTGGCGGCCTGGTAGGTCGCGTCGTAGTTGCGGGCTGACTGGTACAAATCCAACAAACTCTGTGCCTGGGCCGATAGCGCGACGCCCAAGCCGCCAACCAAAGCGACAGGTCTGAGCCATTTCGGGGTGGGAAGGCGCATGTGCAACTTTCTTGACGCGATAGACGGCTCAGTAACGGGCAATGGCCGGGTCAATTTCTGTGGACCAGGCGTCGATGCCGCCAGCGATGTTGGCGATGTGTTCATAGCCCCGCGCCGCCAGAAATTGCGCCACTTGCATGCTGCGGCCACCGTGGTGGCACAGGCAGGCGATGGGTTGTTCGGGATCGAGCTCGGCCAGGCGCGCGGGAACACTGCCCATCGGGATGGTCAGCAGAGTAAATCCGTCGGGCTGGACCGCTGCAATCTGAAGCTCATGGGGCTCACGCACATCGAGCACCAGCGGAGGCCCGGAGGCGTCGGTGGACTGCAGCCAGGCGTTGAGTTGACTCGGACGAATTTGCACAATCATGGCAATTGGGTATCTCTGATGGTCAAAAGCTGAACTGCGATGGTTCGGCGAAGTTTTGCAGACGGGGTGCAACCGTGTCCCAGCGCTGCACCGTGCGGAAGTTGGTGTCACTGGTCCGGGTAACAGTGGTGGCGGACATGACGGGTTCATCGCCGACGATGGCCGCCAGGCGGCCGCCGACTTTGAGTTGCTGCAACAACGCATTGGGCACCTGCGCCACCGAACCACTGAGCAAAATTACATCAAATGGCCCGTCCGCCGCAGCGCCCTGCGCGCCGTCGGCCTGGCGCACATCCACGTTACCAACCCCGGCACGTTGCAGGTTGTCACGCGCCATTTGCACCAGTTCGGGCACCAGTTCGAGTGACAAAACGCGCTGGGCCCGATGGCCGAGAAGCGCTGCCATGAAGCCCGAGCCGGTGCCGATTTCCAGCACTTTGTCGGCTTTTTGAACCGCCAGATCTTGTAGCAGGCGGGCTTCGAGCCTCGGCGCCAGCATCACTTGGCCATAGCCCAATGGCACTTCAAGGTCGGCAAACGCAATTGCCTCCTGCCCGCGCGGCACGAAGTCTTCGCGCCTGACGACCGATAGCAAACCGAGCACCTCGGCATCGAGAACATTCCAGGGCCGAACCTGCTGTTCGATCATGTTGAAACGGGCTTGTTCAAGGAAAGCGTTCATGGTTATCGGTGCTCCGGGAAATGGGAAATGGTGGCGGGCATAGGGTTAGTCGCCTGCCCGGGGGTCAGGTTCAATTTTAAGGGGCAGGGTCATCCGCATACCAATGCACCACCGGGAGGAATTGCTCATGGTTTTAAAGACCTTTCCTGGCGCTGTTGCCCTGGATACACAGCCCGCGCAGAATCGTCTGGAGTTGCGAGTCAATGTATTTGCGCGGGTCCAGTGCTATGCCGGGGTCGCCACAACTGCCCGGCGAATGCTTCCACATCGCCAGAAATAGCATGGGCGCCAGAATGGTGTACACGCCATAGGTTTCGTCGAGCTGCCGGAATTCGCCGAGCGCGACGCCGCGCTGCAGAATGCGCTTGATCAAGTCGTTGCCCGGTTGGATCACTTCCTCCTGGTAGAACTTGGCGAGTTCCGGAAAGTTGCCCGCCTCGCCCATCATCAGTTTGGGAATGCCCGACGCTTTGGTGGATCCAACGCGATCCCACCAACTGTTCATGCAGTAGCGCACCAGGTCTTCCGTGCTGCCCTGGTAACTCTCGAACTCCTGGCTCCACTCGGCAAAACGACCGGACAGGTTTTCCCGAACGACTGCCTTGAAGAGCTCTTCCTTGCTTGGAAAATACAGGAACAAAGTACCCTTGGAAACGCCCGCCCGCTGCGCAACTTCCTCGACGCGTGTGGCTGCATAGCCCTTTTCGACAAACAGATCGAGCGCGGCGGAGAGCAATTCCCCGGGGCGTGCTTCTTTTCGACGCTCGCGTCTCGCGCGGGTCTGCACGACAGCCTCAAGTAGCTGGCTTGCGGGGCATATTTTATTAATGACCATTTGGTTATTAGTTTAACGGCGGGCCATTGCGCTGTCAAACCCAAGGTTTTGGGGCGACACGTAAGATACACCGCGCAAAGGCGACCAACTGGTTGATATCCGACCATTTTCACGGAGCAAAAATGACTGACGCGTTGCAGACGATTGTTTTGGGAGGCGGCTGTTTCTGGTGTACGGAGGCGGTCTTTGTCCAGGTAAAGGGTGTGCTCGATGTCGAATCGGGATATAGCAACGGGCACGCTGCCAAACCCACCTACGAATTGGTGTGCACCGGAACCACGGGCTACAACGAGGTGGTCAAACTGGTTTACGACCCGCAGCAAATTTCGACCCGGGAAATTCTGGAGATTTTCTTTGTGATCCACGATCCGACATCGCTGAACCGGCAGGGCGCGGACACCGGTACCCAATACCGCAGCGGCATTTACACCACGACGCCGGAGCAACAGCAGGCAGCCAAGGACGTGATGAACGATATGCGTGCCAGCGGGGTGTATGACCGGCCGTTGGTCACCGAGGTGCTCCCCCTGAAAAACTATTACGCCGCAGAGGAGTACCACCAGGATTTCTTTGAGCGCAACCCCAACCAGGGTTATTGCATGGCGGTGGCGGCACCGAAGGTCGCCAAATTCCGCAAAACCTTCAGCCGTTTGCAAAAGGACTGAGTCAGCCCGGTGCAAAAGTCAGGATGCTGCACCGTTTATTCCATAAGCGAGATAATCCGGTTCTGACGCTGGAGTAAACACCATGAAACGCACCCCATTTTTGATTGCCTGCACGCTGGCGTTGGCCAGCTTGGGAGCATTTGCCCAGTTGAGCTCCCCGCTGGGCAACGGTGCTATCCCTGCAGGGACCGGTGCTGGTTATCACAGCCCGAACAGCCCCTTTGCTCCTTTGCCGGAACGTGACGACGTACTGCCGTGGTCGGTGTTGACGGCCGTGAAAACCAAAGTCGATAAAAATCGCATATTGCCGGTGTTTCCGGTCAATATCCAGGCTTTGAATCAGAAAAGCCAGCGCATTCAGGGATTCATGATGCCCCTGGATCCGGGTGAAAAGCAAAAACATTTTCTGCTGAGCTCGGTCCCGTTAACTTGCCCGTTTTGCATTCCCGGCGGGCCTGAGAGCATGGTGGAAGTCAAGACCAAAACCCCTGTCAAATATTCCATGGATGCGGTGGTGGTAGAAGGGCAGTTTGCCATTCTGCAAGATGACCCTTACGGCTTGTATTACCGCGTCACCGATGCCGTTGCCGTCAAATAGACGTTGCAAGGTTGGAAGCCGGAATTCCACCATCAGGAACGATTTTGGGTCCATCTAGGTAGAAACCAGAGGGCCCCGTGGGCGAGAGGGGTTATATGATGTCTGACAAATTTTCAAACTTGTCGGAGTCCCTATGGTTTCACGTTCTTTCCCGGTTATGACCGCAATCCAAACCCGCTGGCTTCCTGCAGTCGCCCTGAGCACGATGGCTGTTTTGCCGCTTGCGGCGCAGTCTGCCGATATTCGTGTCATGTGCTACCAGGACGGGCAGGAATGCGAAGTCACATCTGCCATTGCAAAGCGGTTCGAGGCGGCCAATCCCGGCACCAAGGTGCTGGTTGATGTGGTGCCCTATAAAACAGTGGTCGAGCAGTTGCCTGTGCAGTTGGCGGCAGGGCAAGGTCCTGACATTGCGCGCGTGACCGAGTTGGGTGGTCTTTCCAAGTATTACCTCGACATCAGCCCCAATCTGAAAGATCCAAAGTATTTCGAAGCCAACTTCGGCTCCACCTTGCCTTGGCTGCGCCCTTCTGCGGGTGACAAGGGTATTTATGGTTTCATGTCGCAACTGACGATGACCGGCCCGTTTGTCAACAAGACCCTGTTCGAGCAAGCCAAAGTTGCGCTCCCCGGACCCAAAGCAAGCTGGGACGAATGGGTTGATGCGGCTCGCAAGGTTGCCAAGGCCACACAGACGCCGTACGCCATGGCCTGGGACCGTTCGGGTCACCGGTTCGCGGGTCCCGCCATCAGTTATGGCGCGAAAATTTTTGACTCCAAGGGCGATCTCGTCATCGACGAAGGTTACAAAACCGCCATTGCCAAGTTTGTCGGCTGGCACAAAGATGGAACCATGCTCAAAGAGGTCTGGGGTGGATCGGGCGGGTCCACCTATGCAGATTCCATTGGCGAATTCAAGAATGGGCGCGTGGTCATGGTTCTGTCGGGTTCGTGGCAAATCAACCGCCTGCAGAAAGATATCGGCACGTCGTTTGACTGGGTCGCTGTGCCCAACCCCTGCGGACCGGCCGCCTGTACCGGAATTCCGGGGGGTGCGGCATGGGTGGCATTGAAAACCACGAAGGCGCCGCGTGAAGTCGCCATGTTTATGGAATTCATGGCGCAAGAGGCCAACTACGCCGAATTCATCAGCAAGACCGAAAACATTCCAGCGCACGCCGGGCTTGCCAAAAAAGGTGTTCCTTACCCCTCGGCATCACCGGCAGCGCGGGCGGCGCTCGGTGTGTTTGGAAGCGGTGTGGCAACCCTTGCACCGGTGTCTTACCAGTTTCAGGGATACAAATACAACCGCGCCATGATGTTGCCCACCGTGTCCCGCGTGACCCAGGCCATCGTCGGAGAAATCAGTGTGGACGAGGCGGAGGCCAAGCTCAGCGCAGACATGGCAGATGCGGTCAAGCAGGCGCAAAAGTGAGCAGCTTCTAAGTACCGCGGTATCGATTGATGAACGAATAACGCACGCATCCCCGGGTCCGGAAAGACCCAGGGGTCGTGGCTTTCTGAGGGCCTGCCCGTGCCACTTTTGTCGCGCGCTCTTGCATTTTTCTTTAACCTCTTCGAGCCCGTATTTGGGCTCGCGCAAAGGTTGCTGGGCAATTCGCGCATCGCCTGGCTGTTCGTCGGCCCGAACCTGCTGGTGATCTGCCTGTTTACCTTTTTGCCGATTCTGATCAACTTCAGTTATGCATTTTCCGGCGGCGTCAATTTGATGCCGCTCGAGCGGCCCTACACCGGTCTGGAGAATTTCGGAATCCTGCTCGAATGCCGCGATTATTTCGATATCCAAAGCTGCCGCAAAGACGTTTTTTGGCGGGCGGTCCAGAACACCATCGAATTCAGCCTGATTCAAGTCACGCTGATGGTGCTTTTTTCAACCCTGACCGCGCTTGTACTGAACCGGAAAATTATGGGCCGCGGGTTCTGGCGCGGTGTATTTTTTTACCCGGTTTTACTCTCGCCAGTGGTGGTCTCGCTAATCTGGAAATGGCTGCTTCAAACGCAGGGCGTTTTCAATGCTGCGCTGGTCGCCCAAGGTGCGGTGCCGGTGGATTGGTTGACCGATGCACATTGGGCATTCTTCTGGACCATCTTCGTCTCGATCTGGGCCCACATGGGTTTTTACACCCTCATTCTTCTGGCGGGTTTGCAGGCGATACCCAAAGACATCTACGAAGCCGCGGAAATGGACGCCGCTTCCCCCTGGCGGACGCTGTACCGGCTTACTCTGCCGCTGCTTATGCCCAACCTGATCGTGGTGCTGGTGCTGGCAATGATCCGTGCGGTGCAGATATTTGACGAGGTGTTTGTGCTCACCGGCGGCGGCCCAGGCTCTGCCACCACGTACATCGTCCAGTTCATTTACCAGACCGGGTTCGCCGAGCAGATTCATCTGTACGGTCTGGCTGCGGCGGCATCGCTGATTCTGGCGTTGGGTCTGATGCTTTTGACCCTGGTGCAATTGCGGCTGACCCGTGCCGAGCAGGCCGGCCAAAAGGCCCGTTAGGAGTCCACGATGGCGCGTTTTCTGACCCTGACCCGAGGCCGCAACCGGTTTGACTGGACTGACTGGCTGAGTTATCTGTACCTCTGCGTCGGACTGTTTACGATGTTTGCGCCGATTCTCTGGCTGGTCATGTCCTCGCTCAAGTCTGAAAGTGCGATTGCCCAGTTTCCCCCGACATTTTTGCCTTACAGCCAAAAGACGGTGCAGGTCGCCGGAGAGGATCATCCGCTGCCCCTTTACGCTGTAAAAGTGGATGGCGGTGCCGTGCGAACCATGGCCCAGCTGCGCCGTATCGGCATTGTCGCAACCATGGTGGATCCGTCCAATCCGCAAGATACCGTGCAGGTCAATATCAACGATCGCAAGCCGATCAACGAGTTGCAGTTTGCATGGACCAACTACACCGAACTGTTCGGAAAATTCAGTTTTGGAACGTATTTATGGAACAGCGTTTTCATTACGGTAGTAGCCACCTTGCTGACTTTGCTGATCAACTCGATGGCAGCATTTGCACTTTCCAAATACCGGTTCCCGGGGCAGCGCCCGGTCTTTATTCTCATCATTGCCACACTGATGATTCCGGCCACCATCGTGCTGGTTCCACTCTTTCTGGTCATTAACACGGCCGGCTTGCTCAATAGTCTGTGGGGAGTGATATTGCCTGCGATTGCCACGCCGACCGGCGTATTTCTGCTGCGCCAATACATGCTGACGATTCCGGACGAGTTGCTGGAAGCGGCGCGTATGGACCATGCCAGCGAATGGCGGATTTACTGGCGGATCGTGCTGCCACTGTCGGCGCCGGCGCTGGCGGTGCTGGCGATCTTTTCCGTGATGTGGCGCTGGAATGACTTTTTGCTGCCCTTGATCGTGTTGTCGAAATCCGAGTTTTTCACTTTGCAGCTCGCCCTCAACTCCTTCCAGGGCGAACTCAACACGCAATGGCATTACCTGCTGGCAATGACCGTTATCACGCTGGTGCCGATCACCGTGGTTTTTGCTTTCCTGCAAAAGTACATCACCACGGGCATTGCCGGTGCCGGCGTGAAATAAATAGAACATAAAGGAAATCCAAATGGCGCGCCTGGACATCTCGCGACTGGTCAAAAGTTTTGACCGGACCACCATCCTGCACGGTATTGACCTGGCTATTCACGATGGCGAGTTCATGGTGTTTGTCGGGCCCTCCGGTTGTGGCAAATCGACGCTTTTGCGCACCATTTCCGGCCTGGAGGCCGCGACGTCCGGCGATATTGAAATTGACGGGCAAAACGTCAACCAGGTGTCTGCCGCCAACCGCGGCTGCGCCATGGTGTTTCAGTCTTATGCGCTGTACCCGCATATGACGGTTTTTGACAATATGGCGTTCGGGCTGGAAAACATGGGCTTGCCCCGGCCTGAAATTCTCAGCAAGGTGCAGGCTGCGGCCGAGTTGCTGCGCCTGCATGAACTGCTGCAACGCAAACCCACGCAACTCTCGGGGGGGCAACGCCAGCGCGTGGCCATAGGCCGCGCCATCGTGCGTAACCCCAAGGTGTTTCTATTCGACGAACCCCTGTCCAACCTGGATGCAGAGTTGCGCGTGTCCATGCGCTCTGAATTGCGTGAACTGCACGGCCGTTTGAAAGCCACCATGATCTATGTCACCCACGATCAGGTGGAGGCCATGACGATGGCTGACCGCATTGTTGTTTTGCGCGCTGGCAAGATTGAGCAGGTTGGGGCGCCGCTTGAGCTTTACAACCGGCCTGCAAACACTTTTGTAGCGGGGTTCATCGGAAGCCCGCGGATGAATTTTTTCCCCGCCGACATTCTGCGCACAGCAAGTCAGCATGCACCCGGGGCCCAATCGGTAGCCGCTGAAGCACTGCCGGCTGGCCTGCATACCGTGGGCTTGCGGCCCGAGCATGTCGAGATATCTGACCATGGCGCCCTGGCGTTGCAGGTCAGTCAGGTCGAGCAGATGGGAGCGTCCAGTTTGCTGCGCGGCAAGCTCGCTGGCGCCAGCAGTTTTGAAGTCCTTGCCAACGGGCAAACCAGGGTGGCGGCGGGCGATACCGTGCGCATCGGCCTGCGGCAGGAAGCATTGCATTTTTTCAACGCAGACGGACAACGCATTTAGACCATGAATATTTTTGGAAAAGCCTCGCTGGCCAAAGCCGATTCGAGTGGCATCGGTTTGAACCTGGAAGGTGGTGGTCAATTCTCGGTGCAAGTTCTGGAACACAACCTGGTGCGGGTGCGCCATCTGCCGCAGGGCGGGTATCGAGAGCCTCGCACCTGGGCCATTGCGCCCGTTGCCGGAGCGGATGTAGCGTGGAGCGGACGCGCCCGCGACGACTCCAGCGGTTTTAGCCTGCCTCAGGCTGAGGTGCACAACAGTGCCGAATGGGATGGCAAAGTCAGCCTGCGCACCGGTGCCCTGTCCCTAACCCTGAGGCTCAATCCTTTGTCCATCACCTGGAATGATGCACAGGGGCGCTTGCTGGCACGCGACCGGGACACGTCGGCCTATTTTTCCAGCCAGCGCAATGGTGCAGTACGCCATTACATGGAGCGTGACCGCGCCGAGCGCATGTATGGTTTGGGCGATAAAACGGGCCCCTTGAACTTGCAGGGCAGGCGTCTGCGCACGCTGGCGCTGGACGCGCTGGGCTACGACCCGAAAAGCGGCGACCCTCTCTACAAGCACTGGCCGTTTGTCTTGACACGCGCACCCAGCGGCATGTGGTGGGGCGTGTACTACGACACCCTGGCTGCCTGCACTTTTGAACTCGGCCAAGAGCATGACAACTACCACGAGCCCTACCGGTATGTGGAGATTGACGACGGTGATCTCGATTACTACCTGATGACCGGGTCCACGCCTGCCGAGGTGATTGCGCGGTTTGTTCAACTGATCGGCGGCACGCATTTGCCACCGCGCTGGTCGCTCGGCTACGCACAGACTGCCATGGGCTTGGCCGATGCACCTGACGCGCAGGCACAGCTTGATGGGTTCATTGACCGCATTGCCCAGGAAAATATTCCGTGCTCCTCTTTCCACTACGGCTCGGGTTATTCGTCCAGGGGGAAAAGGCGCTATGTGTTCACCTGGAACCACAGCAAGTTTCCTGATCCCAAGGCTCTGAACGCCAAGTTCCAACAATCTGGAATGCATCTGGTCGCCAATATCAAACCCTGTTTGCTCGATGACCATCCGGCTTACGCAGAGGTCAGGCAAAACCAGGGTTTTATTCGCGATGCGCGCACCGGAGCGCCAATCGTGGAGCAGTTCTGGGATGGCGTGGGCTCGCATCTGGATTTCAGCCATCCACCCGCCATCGCATGGTGGAAAAGCCAGTTGGCCGCACAGGTGCTGGACTATGGCATCGATGTGGGTTGGAACGACAACAACGAATATTCCATCATGCACGACGATGCGGTTTGCCAGGGATTCGGCCAGGCTATGCCCATGCACCGTGCGCGCCCACTGTTTCCCTTGCTGATGACGCGCGCCAGTTTTGAAGCACAGGTGGCGCACAGCAAAACCGCTCAGGTGTACAGCGTCACGCGCGGCGGTTCACCCGGCATTCAGCGCTACGCACAAACCTGGTCGGGCGACAACACCACCAGTTGGGAAACCTTGCGCTGGAATATCCGCACTGG
>CAIOLZ010000270.1 GCA_903859265.1 uncultured beta proteobacterium | reverse complement strand
GAGCGCATCTTCAGCCACCGCGACAGCTTTGGCCAATGGCAACCCAAGGCGCAGCGCCCTGAGCTGTGGACCCTGTTCAACACCCGCTTGCAACCCGGAGAACACTTTCGCGTGTTCCCCATTTCCAACTGGACCGAGCTTGACGTGTGGCAGTACATTGACCGCGAAAAAATCGCCCTGCCATCGCTTTACTACACCCACAAACGAGACGTCGTGGAGCGCAAGGGTCTGTTGGTTCCGGTCACCGAATTGACACCCGCACGTGATGGCGAAACAGTGCAAGCGCGCGACGTTCGTTTTCGCACTGTGGGCGACATCACCTGCACCTGCCCGGTAGAAAGCCTCGCGGCCACTGCCGCTGATGTCGTTGTGGAAACACTGTCAGCCGACGTCAGCGAACGCGGCGCCACGCGCATGGATGACAAAACCTCCGAAGCTTCGATGGAGAAGCGCAAAAAAGACGGGTATTTCTGATGACAGCCAGCACTTCCATTTCTGCAACTTTGCAAGACGCTCTTGACCTGCAGAATGCACACAGTGAGCAAGATATCCACTCTGCCCTCAGGTTCATCACCTGCGGTTCGGTGGACGACGGCAAAAGCACGCTGATTGGTCGCCTTTTGGTCGATAGCCGCTCGGTCATGCAAGACCAACTGGCCAACGTCACCAAAGGGGGGCAAGCCGATCTGGCCATGTTCACCGATGGGCTGTCTGCCGAGCGCGAACAGGGCATCACGATTGATGTGGCATATCGCTATTTCGCCACGCCAGCCCGAAAATTCATCATCGGCGATACACCGGGCCACGAGCAATACACGCGCAACATGGTGACCGCTGCCAGCAGCGCGCATGCGGCGGTGGTGTTGGTCGATGCCACCAAACTCAAGTGGCAAAACGAAGGTCCGGTAGAACTGCTGGCGCAAACCCGCCGCCATGCTTTGTTGGTCAACCTGTTGCGCGTTCCCGGCATTATTTTTGCGGTGAACAAACTTGATGCACTGGAGCGCGACGAAGCGCCACAAACCATCGGCGACGCCGCCAAGGCGTTTCACAAAATCAGCACGGCGCTGAACCTTTTTGCCGCGCAGGCCGGTATCGCCGTGCAGGCGATCGTGCCAATTTCTGCGCTCAGGGGACACAACGTCGTGCATGCATCAGCCGGATGGTGCGGCTACCAGGGCCCAAGCCTGCTCGAATTGCTGGAGAGGCTGCCTGCCACGCCTGCCGAAACCGGGTTATCGTTTTCATTCCCGGTGCAATGGGTCGAAAAATTTCATGACTCCGCCGACACCTCGCAGGGCCGCCGTGTTTTTTGGGGCCGCGTCGCCAGCGGCATTGCAAAGGTGGGCGAAAGCGTCACCCTGTTGCCTAGCGGCGTCACTGCCAAGGTGGCGCAGGTGATCAACCATGTGCGGGTTGCAGGCAACGTGGATGCAGGCCACGGCGCAGGAGTTGTTTTGGACCGCGAAGTGGATGTCTCGCGTGGAGATTGGATGTTGGCCACGGATGCGGGCTTCGTCACGAAGCGCGAAATTCGCGGCACCGTCGCTTGGATGGACGACACGCCCCTGGTCGCGGGTCGCGTGTATCTGGCGCTGCACGGACACCGATGGGTCAAGGCGCGGATCACGCGCATCGTGCACCGCTTGGACATCAATACCTTGTCCGAAACCGAGGCCACCGAAATCTTACCCAACGCGATTGGCCACATCGAATTGGCGCTGCAAGAACCGATTCCTACCCTACCCTACAGCCGCTCCCGGCTGCTTGGCGCATTGATTCTGGTGGACACCGCAACGCACAAAACGTCGGGCGCCGTCTTGCTGAATTAAAATGCGACGTCAAACGCTTTGCAGCGTCGCCAGTTCCAACATTGCCACCACCGAATAAAAATGACCCATACCGTCACTGAAGCCTGCATCAAATGCAAGTACACCGATTGCGTCGACGTCTGCCCCGTGGACTGCTTTCGCGAAGGCCCCAACTTTTTGACCATTGACCCCGACGAATGCATCGACTGCGCCGTCTGCATTCCCGAGTGCCCGGTTAACGCCATCTACGCGGAGGAAGACGTGCCGCGCGACCAGCAACACATGACCAAGCTCAATGCAGAGCTGGCCAAACTGCCCAGCTGGAAGAGCATCACCAAACGCAAAGCGCCCCTGCCCGAAGCCGAAGAGTGGAAAGACAGGACCGACAAGCTGTCCTACCTGATCCGCTAATTTGCAGATTGCAGAGCGCACGCACACCGTAATGCAGATGCCCATAGCGACCGACGCCCTTATCATCGGCGCCGGTCCAGTTGGCTTGTTTCAGATTTTTCAACTCGGCTTGCTAGGTGTCAGCGCCCATGTCGTGGACACGCTGCCCCACGCGGGCGGCCAGTGCATCACGCTCTATGCGGACAAGCCGATTTACGATATCCCGGGAATTCCGGTTTGCACCGGTCGCGAACTGACCGAACGACTGCTCCGGCAAATCGAACCCTTCAAGCCACAGTTCCATTGGAACCAACTGGTTAGCACCATCGAGAGACAGCCTGATGGCCGATTTTTGGTCGGCACTGCCCATGCCTCAGAGCCGCAAAGCCGGTTCATCACCAAGACCCTGTTTATAGCGGCCGGTGTTGGCGCGTTTCAACCCCGGCACCTCAAGCTCGAGGGCGCCATGGCGCTGGAGGGCAGCCAGATTCACTACAGCTTTGAAAGTTATGCTGCGGCGCAAATCTCTCGTAATTCAGATACGCTGGCCGCCAATCGCAATATGGTGATCCTCGGGGACGGCGAAGCGGCGTTGCAAGCAGCGCTATCGCTGGCGAGGATGAAAACCGATCCGTCGGGTTCGGACGAACCCGCAAGCCATATCAGCGTCATGCACCGGCGCGACGTCTTTAGCGCCGAAACAAACACGGTGTTGCAATT
>CAIOLZ010000269.1 GCA_903859265.1 uncultured beta proteobacterium | reverse complement strand
GATGCACTTTTTTGGACGCCGTGCACCTTAAAAGCATTGGCTATTACTAAGGGAATATGCGGATGATTTCTCCTGGTTTGGGCGTTCCGATTGCATTACCATGCGCGCAGGGTGCAAAGCGAGTTGCCCTCGGGCGATCCGGTGATTCCACCAACAGGTGGTAGCAACGGGGAACTGTTTATTAATCTGTTTGGATGGAGAAGAACATACATGGCTAATGACGAAATAACGACTGAATCGGGCATCATTCTCGACCGTCGTCAACTGATT
Organism: uncultured beta proteobacterium; assembly: GCA_903859265.1. GTDB lineage: Bacteria > Pseudomonadota > Gammaproteobacteria > Burkholderiales > Burkholderiaceae_C > Allorhodoferax. The sequence continues at coordinate 9,421 of CAIOLZ010000269.1, read as the reverse complement.
CTTGGTGCTTCGGCGATCGGCCTCTCTGCCACCCTTGGCGCAATGCCGGCTATGGCCGCAGACACCAAACCCAAAAAAGGTGGAACGCTTCGGATGGGCATGGAAGGCGGCTCGCCGTCGGACAGCCTTGACCCCCGCACCTACGCGGACTCCATCCCGATCACCATGAGCCTGATGCTCTGGAACAACCTGGTCGAAGTCGCCGATAACGGCGATGCGGTCGGCGAGTTGTTCGAAAACTGGGAAGTCAAGCCAGGGGCCGCTGAATGGACCTTCAATATCCGCAAAGGCATCACCTTCACCTCCGGCAAAACGCTCGATGCAGATGACGTCATCTACTCGCTGAATCTGCACCGTGGCGAGACCAAGTCACCTGCCAAATCCCTGTTGGCCGACATCACCGAAATCAAAAAACTCAGTGCCACACAAGTCGGAATCACCATGAGCAAGGGCAATGTTGACTTGCCTTTCAACCTGTCGGATTACCACATTATTGTGGTCCCCAACGGCTACACCGACTTCAGCAAACCGGACGGCACTGGCGCGTTCACATTGGATGAATTTCAGCCAGGTGTGCGTGCCACATTCAAGCGCAAACCCGGCAACTACTGGAAGCCCAACCGCGGCAACTTCGACCGGGTTGAGCTGCGCTACATCGGCGACGCGGCGGCGCGCACCCAGGCTCTGGTGACCGGTCAAGTGGATGTCATCAACCGCGTGGACCCCAAGACCGCCGGCTTGTTGGCCAAAAACAAGGCGCTGCGTGTTTCGCGTACCCCGGGTATGGGCAACCGCTTCTGCTTCGTATCCCAGACCGACAAGGATCCGTTCACCAACCGCGATCTGGTGCAGGCTCTGAAGCACGGCATCGACCGCAAGAAGATTGTTGACAACGTTTACAGCGGTTACGCTTCGATCGGCAATGACAACTGCGTTGGACCAAAGCAAAAGTTCTACAACCCCAAACAGGCCATGAACAGCTACGACCCCGACAAGGCCAAGTTCTTCTTCAAGAAGGCGGGCTACAGCGGCTCCATCGAACTGCAGGTGTCGGAAGGCGCGTTCTCCGGCGCGACCGATGCCGGACAAATCTTCCAGGAATCATTGTCCAAGGCGGGTATCAACCTTGATCTCAAGCGCGTCTCCGGCGACGGCTACTGGGACAACGTCTGGCTGAAAGTACCGTTCTGTGCGGTTTACTGGGGTAACCGTCCCACCATCGACAATCAGCTCACCAGCATTTTCTACGGTGGCAAGACCAACCCATGGAATGACAGCCACTTCGAAAATGCCGACTTCACCAAAGCACTGGAAGCGGCGCGGGTGGAACTCGACCCCAAAAAGCGTCAGGAGTTGTACTCGCACTGCCAGGATCTGGTCTCGCAAAACTCGGGCATGATCAACTACGCCGTGCAGGATTACCTGGATGCGTGCACCACCAAACTCCAGGGCCTGACCGTTTCCGGCCGTTACGATTTGGGCGATGACCGCATTCCCGAAAAAGGCTGGTTTGCCTGATTGAAGCCCATCCCGAAAGGGGTGTTGCTTCGATGGAAGAAGAACATTCGTTCGATGCAAAAGCGGGAAAAGACGCAGGTCTGACCCGCTTTTTTTGATGGCTGCAATTGTATGAACCAAGACATGACATGACGAAACTAATACTGAACCGGCTCATCCTTGGGGTTTTGACGCTGTTTGCGGTCTCCATCCTGATCTTTGTTTGCACCCAGATTTTGCCGGGTGATGTTGCGTCTGCCGTTCTCGGCCAGGGCGCCACCCCTGAAGCGCTGGTCATTTTCCGCAAGGAACTGGGGCTCGACGTTCCGGCCTACCTGCGCTATATCCACTGGCTTACCGGCGCCCTGCATGGTGACCTGGGCGTTGCGATGACCAATAAACGCGTCATCATTGATGAAATTCTGCCCCGGCTGGGCAACACATTGTTCCTCGCAGGATATGCCGCGTTGATCGCCATTCCGCTAGCCGTCGGGCTGGGTATTTTTTCGGCCATCAATGAGGGCAAGATTTCCGACAAGATCGCCAATATCGTCACGCTGATTGCGATCTCGTTTCCAGAGTTTTTCATTGCCTACCTGCTGATAATTTTCCTGGCAGTGCAGGTCGATTGGTTTCCGTCCCTTTCTACCGTGTTCAAAGGAATGCCGCTAACGGAGCGCATCTACCAGACCACGCTGCCGGCCATAACACTCACCTTTCTGGTCGCTGCCCACATGCTGCGCATGACCCGCAGTTCCGTGCTGTCGGTGATGTCCACGCCCTACATAGAAATGGCGTTCCTCAAAGGAGCGCGGCGCAGGCGGGTGATTGTGCGACACGCCTTGCCCAATGCCGCAGCACCCATCATTACCGTGGTGGCCCTTAATATGGCCTATCTCGTGGTGGGGGTGGTGGTGATTGAAGCGGTTTTCGTCTATCCGGGGCTGGGGCAACTCATGGTCGATGCCGTGTCCAAACGCGATGTGCCGGTGATTCAGGCCTGTGGTCTGGTGTTCGCGCTGGTATTCGTTTTGCTCAATACGCTGGCCGACGTTCTGGTCATTCTGGTCAACCCGCGTTTGCGCCACAAGCGCTGAAATTCAAGGACTCCACCCATGAAGATATTCGGACATAAGCCCACCACCTCCGCCTGGTTTGGTCTAGGCATCATTGCAATTTTCCTTTTCATATCGGTATTCACGCCATGGCTTGCCCCTTATGGGCAATCGACCAACGTGGGCGGAACCTGGGATGAACCATCCGCCACGATGCTGCTGGGTGCCGACCAGATCGGTCGCGATATGCTGACGCGCATCATGTATGGCAGCCGCATGACGATCGGTGTGGCCCTGGCCATCACGCTGTTGTCGTTTCTGATCGGCATCGTGCTGGGATTCATCAGTGCCGTCCTGGGCGGATGGGTTGACATTTTCTTTACCCGCCTCGTGGACGTCATGCTGTCCATTCCGGGGCTGATTTTTGCGCTGATCATTCTGGGCGTATTCGGCTCCAGCATTCCGGTGCTGATCCTGACCATTGCCGTGCTCGATTCGACCCGCGTCTTCAGGCTGTCTCGTGCCATGGGCATGAACCTGACCGTAATGGAATATGTCGAAGCGGCGCGGCTGCGGGGAGAAGGCTTATGGTGGGTTATCAGCCGGGAAATATTGCCCAATGCATGGGCCCCACTGGTGTCGGAGTTTGGTTTGCGTTTCTGCTTCAACTTTCTGTTTATTGCCGGGCTATCGTTTTTGGGTCTGGGCATTCAGCCACCGTACGCAGACTTGGGCGGCATGGTGCGTGAGAACGCCGCGGCGATCAACTTCGGCATGATGGCGCCGATTTACCCTGCCACTGCAATTGCCTTATTGACAGTGTCGGTCAATCTGGTGGTGGACTGGATGCTGTCCATCGACGCACGCCCTTCCGGCGCGCAGGCCGAACTCTAAGAAAGATTCAACACCATGACCCAGGTAGAAGACAACAGCACCATCCTGAACATCAAAGGCCTGCGGCTGGAGAGTATTGCCGGCAATGTCATCGTTGACAGCGTCGATCTCGACCTCAAAAAGGGCGAAGTGCTGGGACTGATTGGCGAAAGTGGCGCTGGCAAATCCAGTATTGGCCTCTCCAGCATGTGTTACGCGCGCGCCGGCGTCCACATTGCCGGGGGCGAAATCAACCTCGGGGGCACCAATATCCGCTCGCTCGACGCGGACGGACGCCGGCGCATGCGCGGCAAGCGCATTGCCTACATTGCGCAGTCGGCTACGGCTGCCTTCAATCCTTCGCACACGCTGATGGATCAGGTCTGTGAAGCACCACTGATTCACCGGCTCATGACGCGCACTGAAGCCGAGGCCTGGGCCCGCCAACTGTTCAAGGCACTGGACTTGCCGGACTGGGAAAACTTCGGCGCACGGTATCCGCACCAGGCTTCAGGCGGGCAGTTGCAGCGCGCCATGGCGGCGATGGCCATGTCCTGCCGTCCCGATGTGCTGGTGCTCGACGAGCCCACAACTGCCCTTGATGTCACGACGCAAATCGAGGTGCTGATCCTCCTGAAGTCACTGATTCGCCAGTACAACACAGCAGCGCTTTACATCACCCACGACCTCGCCGTGGTCGCACAAGTAGCCGACCGCATCAAGGTGCTGCGCCATGGAAAAGAGGTGGAAGAAGGTCTGACCGATCAGATCCTCCACCACGCGCAGAAGGATTACACCGCGCGTCTGGTCGCAGTGCGCGGCGCAGCCGCCAGCGAGCGTGCGGTCAGCGCCACCGTCAAGGAACAAAATGTGCTGTCGATCAAGGACTGCCATGCCTACTATGGAAATTTCCATGTGGTGCGCGGCGTGTCGCTTGACGTCAAACTCGGCGAAACCGTTGCCGTGGTCGGCGAGTCGGGCTCGGGAAAATCAACCCTGGCGCGTGTGGTTACCGGCTTGCTGCCGCCCAAAAGTGGCGACATCGTGTTCCAGGGCAAAGCGCTGCCACCGAGCCTGAAAGAGCGTACCAAAGAGCTCAAGCGGCGTATTCAGCTGGTCTATCAGATACCGGACGTGGCGATCAACCCTCGCCAGAGCCTGCAAGACATTGTGGGCCGGCCCGTTCAGTTTTATTTCGGAAGTGGCCGCAAGGAAACTCTGGAGCGCGCCAAGGAATTGATGCGGCTGGTGGAATTGCCCGAGGACTTTTTGCAACGTCGTCCGGGCCAGTTGTCGGGCGGGCAAAAGCAGCGTGTGTGCATTGCCCGCGCGCTGGCGGCCAAGCCCGATTTGATCATTCTCGACGAGCCGACTTCCGCATTGGACCCGCTGGTGGCCGAGGAAATTTTGACCTTGCTGCGCAAGCTGCAACGCGAACTCGGGCTGTCCTACATCCTGATTACCCATGATCTGGACGTGGTGCACCGCATTGCGCACCGCACCGCCGTGATGCTGCAAGGCCAGTTCGTGGCGTTCGACCAGACGGACAAAATCTTTGATAACCCTGAACACCCCTACACCCAAAAGCTGATCACCGCAGTGCCCGAGATGCGCGTGGACTGGCTTGACGAGGTGCTGGCCAAACGGGCTACGGCCACGGTCTGATTTGCGGTCTGATTTTTGGTGGGGCGTACTGCTGATTGTTCTGGCAGCACTGTCCTGGAGCACCGCAGGTCTGTTCCCGCGCTTGGTCAGCACCGACATGGCGACCACGCTGTTCTGGCGCTCTGTACTGGGCGGCCTGAGTGTGCTGCTGGCGCATGCGTTGGCACAACGCCGCGCAGGCTTGGCTTCGCTGTGGCAATTGACACGCGCCGAGGTACTGATGTCGGTGCTGAGCGCGGCTGCGATGATCAACTTTGTTGCGGCTTTCTATGTCGCACCCGTTGCCGATGTCGTGTTTATTTACGGCGCGTTCCCCATCATCACGCTGCTTTTGTCTGCCGCACTGCTAAAGCATCAGGTTCGCCCGGTGGACCTTGTCTGCAGCCTGGCGGTGATTATCGGCGTGGTCATTATTCTGGGAGGGCAGCCCTCCCTGCACAGCGTTGCGGGAACGCTCATGAGCTTCACCGCAACGCTTTTATTTGCGCTGATGACCTTGGGCATCAAGCGCTATCCGCAAGCGCAGATGGTCAAAGTCACCTACGCCGGCGCACTGCTGTCCGGTTTGGTGATGGCGCCATTCACCAGTTTTGCCACTACATCTGCGCATGACATGGCGTGGCTCTGGCTGTATGGCGTGCTGAATATCGGCATCGGATTTGGCCTTTATTTGCTGGGCGTTCGCAAAATCAAGGCAATGCTGGCGTCGCTGATCTGCATGCTGGAAATCGCCCTGGCACCGCTGTGGGCGTTTCTGATTTTTGCCGACCAGGTCCGCGCATCAAGTCTGATCGGAGGGCTGGTCGTGTTACTCGCCGCGACCGCCAACGTGCTGCTGCAAGGCCGGTGAGGAACTGGACTCATCCGCAGGGATGGACAGTTGCACATGTTCCAGCAGCCACCGCTGGAAATCCACCACATGGCCAGCCATGGGCTGGGCTGTCGTACTGACAAACCAGTAGCCGTTGGGGCCATCCATGGATGTCAGGCTGTGCCTGCGCAAACTTCCAGAGGCGAGTTCCCGAACGATCATGGTCTGGTCCACGATGACCACGCCAGCCCCGGTCACGGCCGCATTGATCGCCTGATCGAGGGTGCTGAAATTCAGACCCGGTCGCGCATCCAGCTCGGGCGGACCATGCCGGGCGATCCACGCTTCCCAGACCGGAATGCGCCTGTCGCCATCCAGAATGTGCAGCAAGGTTGATTCCAGAATCGGCATCGGACGGCCGCTTTGCCACAACAACGGGCTGCTGACCATGATGTGACGCTCCTGCATCAACGGGGCGCTCACCGCATTGGGCCAGCCCTGACTGCCAAACACGATCAGGCAATCCACGCCCCGCGCGTCACGCGGTCCAAGCATTCGCTCGGTCGTAATCGACACGTCAATATGCGGAAATCGTGCCCTGAAATCTGACAATCGGGGCGCAAGCCACCGGGTCGCGAAGGTTGGCGGCACGTTAACCGACAGCATTTGCCGCTGTGCTTGGCCGCTGGTTTTTTCGACCGCATGTTCCATCTCGTCAAACAATCGCGTCAGCGTATTGGCCAATTCCAACCCGGCCGGCGTCAGTTCCACTTTCTGGTGGACCCGCACGAATAGCGGCACACCCATGCTTTCTTCGAGTTGCTTGACCTGCCGGCTGATCGCACCCTGTGTCACATGCAGAACCTCACCCGCCAGCGTAAAACTGCCCTGCTGCGCGGCCACGGCAAAGACCTTGAGGGCATTGAGCGAAGGCATGCGCTTCACAGTGGCCATACGCCCTGCCCTTTCACTGCGTCGCGTTGCGCCTGTGAAACCAATTCGGGAGCAATTTCAGACAACGGACGCACGACGAATTCGCGCTCCCACATGCGGGGATGCGGCACAGTCAAACGGTCGGTTTTGATAATTTGGTCACCGAACAAAAGTACGTCCAGATCGAGCGTTCTGGGCGCATTGCGGTAAGGCCGCAAGCGCCCCGCCGACTGCTCGATAGCCTGCAACGCATCCAGCAATGCATCGCAGGTCAGCGCAGTGCGAAGTTTGACAACCGCATTCACATAATCAGCGCCACCGGCGTCCAGAGGTGAACTGCCATAGAGCGCGGATTGCGCCACCATGGTGACTTGCGCAATCCTGGAAATCGACGCCATTGCGGCACGCACTGCCGCGCTTGGGTCACCAAGATTGCTCCCCAATCCGACAAAAGCGTGTACCCCGTCGCTACTGTGCACAGCTTCAGGAACCCTGATCCATGCCCGAACCTGATCCGTCCGCGTCCGGCCTTGGCGCTCGCGCGCCAGTAGATCGACGCCTGCGGCGGCGTTTTTTAGACACCGCATCAGGACCCTCGGTCAGGTTTGAAGCCGGTGACACTGAACCCGGATGGGTGCCGGTATCTGCCGCCGGTGCAGCGGCTTGCACGCGGGGCGCACGGGGCCGCTTTTGCAGCTCGGATCGGACTTGTTCCACCAAATCCTGGCGCAAGTTGTCATCCGCAGTGCTGAACTCCTGCCACCAATCGGCCAGCAATTCATCGACCTCGCCGGCATCGGCGCGCAGGCGCATAAAGTCAAATGCGGCCCTGAAGCGCGGCTGCTCTACCAGACCGAATGGTGTGCTGCCCATGCGCTTCTCGAATCGCGGCTGCATCAGCCAAATTTCACGCATGTCACCGGCGAGCTTGCCGCGACCCGACACGTCGCCAATGCGCGCATTGAACACATCCTCAATGGCATCCTGCAAAGCCGGATGGCTATGCTGGCGATCGGCCACACGCCGCGCCCAGCCGTCCCGCACGTCGGCCCACAGGACACAGGCCAGCAAAAAACTCGGCGCCACGGCCTTGCCCTCACCGACCCGCCGGTCGGTGTCCTGCAAAGCGGCCTGGACAAACGGTTGCTCCGCACGTTCCACCACTACATCGAGCAAAGGGTAAATGCCACGGGACAGGCCCAGCGCGTTGAGCTGCGCGATCGAGGCCAGCGCGTGCCCGGTCTGCAGTAACTTGAGCATTTCATCGAACAGGCGGCTCTGGGGTACATCGGCCAACAGGGCTTGTGACTTGCGCAGCGGTGCCGCAGTTTTCGCTTCCAGCGTGAAACCCAGCGGGCTCAGCTTGGCCGCAAACCTTACCGCACGAATAATGCGCACCGGATCTTCGCGGTAGCGCACCGTGGCATCGCCGATCATGCGCAACAGGTGATTTTTGGCGTCTTTCAACCCGTTGTGGTAGTCCACCACGATTTGCGTCTCGGGGTCGTAGTACATTGCGTTGACGGTGAAATCACGGCGCACCGCGTCCTCCTCCTGTGGGCCCCACACGTTGTCGCGCAGCACCCGACCGGTCGAGTCAACCGCATGCTGCATGCCGGCGAGTTCACTTTTGCTGGTCTTCTCGTTGCCAGCAACCTGTTCTGCAGCGGCGTTATCCAGGTAGGCCCGGAAGGTGGAGACTTCGATCACTTCGTTATCCCGCCCGCGCCCGTAAACCACATGCACAATCCGAAAGCGCCGGCCGATAATGAATGCGCGCCGAAACAGACCTTTGACCTGTTCCGGTGTGGCGTTGGTGGCCACATCAAAGTCTTTGGGCCGCAAACCCAGCAACAAATCGCGCACCGCACCGCCCACGATATAGGCTTCGAAACCGGCTTGCTTCAGCGTGCGAACCACATTGGCGGCGCGCTCGTCAACCAGCTTGGGATCAATGCCGTGCTGCGCTGGGCCAACTTCCACCCGCTTGCCAAATTGGGGCTTTTTGCCGGAGGCGGATTGGCTGGATTTGCCGAGCAGTTTGTCGATGAATTTTTTTATCAAGAGAATGTTCCTGGCAATGAAGCGCCGCAGGTCAAGAGAAGAGGTCGAGTATGCGCCATCCACGCTCCTGGGCAAGCTCACGCAGCCGGGGATCCGGGTTGGTGGCAACCGGCACGTCAGCGCGCTCCATCAATGGCACATCATTGATGGAATCCGAATAGAAAGTGCTGTACACAGAATCCCAGTCCAGCCCCTGCGCACCCAGCCACTGTTCCATGCGGGTCACCTTTCCGTCCCGGAACGACGGCACGCCTTTGATGGCGCCGGTGTACCAGCCGGAGCCGCCCGGGGTTGCGTCACGCTCGAGCTCAATCGCCAGCAAATGTTCGACGCCAAAGGCATCGGCGATCGGCCGGGTCACGAATTCATTGGTCGCGGTAATAATGACCACAATGTCACCGGCGCTTTGGTGGTGCTCGATCAAAGCCCGTGCCTGCGGCAGGATGCCTTTTCGCACGACCTCGTCCATGTATTGCACCTGCGCGGCCAGCGATCTGGACTCCCCCTGTCGGCACACCGCCTC
>CAIOLZ010000268.1 GCA_903859265.1 uncultured beta proteobacterium | reverse complement strand
CTGGATAACACAGCGCCCACCGTTTTTGCGATTGGAAAATAACCCCTAACGAAGTACCGGCGCAGTCTTCAAAGCCTGCACTGCGGCAGCGCCCATCGAAGCACCGAAGCGTTTCACCAATCGCTCAGCCACATTGTCTTTCTGGGTGTAATCGACGATATCTTCGGCCTTGACGACTTCGCGGGCTACATAGGCGAGATTGCCGAGGTGATCCGCCAGCCCAAGCTCAATAGCCTGCTGGCCGGTCCAGAACAACCCGCTGAATATGTCAGGAGTTTCCTTGAGCCGCTTTCCACGTCCGGTTTTCACGACGTCGATGAATTGCTGGTGAATCTGATCAAGCATGGCCTGTGCGAAGGCACGCTGTTTTTCCGTTTGTGGGCTGAATGGATCCAGGAAACCCTTGTTCTCGCCCGCCGTCATCAGGCGCCGCTCCACGCCCAATTTGTCCATCAGGCCGGTAAATCCAAATCCGTCCATCAACACGCCGATGCTGCCCACGATGCTGGCCTTGTCAACAAAAATCTGGTCCGCACCTACAGCGATGTAATAGGCTGCAGATGCGCAGGTTTCTTCCACCACCGCGTACACCGGCTTGTTGTGCAGCGCCTTGAGACGCCGAATTTCGTCATTGATGATGCCGGCCTGCACCGGGCTGCCGCCAGGCGAGTTGATAAGCAGTACGACGGCTTTGGTACCTTCGTCCTCAAATGCGCTGCGCATGGCCGCCACCACCAAATCGGCACTGGCTTCAGCGCCGGACGCGATTTCGCCCTTGATTTCGATCACTGCCGTATGGGGCTTGGAGGTATCGGTACTGGGGCCACCGTGCTCCATCCCAAACCAAACCAGCGCGACAAGCAACACCATCCAGCAGATCCGGATAGCGTTGCGCCAGCGACGCGCCGTCTTCTGCTCCTGCAGGCTTGCCATTACCAATTTTTCGAGGGTTACGCGCTCCCAATTTTCAGACGATGCCGGGCTCGCTGGCGATGAGGGCGTCGCCGCCGGGGGCGGTTCAGGCATATCTTTCTCAGGTTCAGGTGGCGCAGTGGGGTTCGAATCGTTCATTTAAAAATTCACAGGTTGAAGGTTGGGGGCAGTATGCCAGTGGACCACGCCATCCCTCTCCGACGTGGCTATCCGGATCAGTCCGCCGCGGCATGGGCCACCATGGCAAGCACCGGTCCTGGGGCTATACATGGCGCCGTGTGTGGAACAAATCAACCAATGACCGGTGATATCGAAGAATCGATTGGGCTGGTAGTCCATTTCCATGGGGACATGCGAGCATCTGTTGAGGTACGCGTAAACCGTGCCGGCGTACCGCACGGCAAATGCCAGACAGGTCTGACCCCCGTAAATAACGTCAAAGGGCACCGCCTCTGCGCTGTCCTGCAGATCGCGCGAGTTGCAAAGCGGCAGGATTTGGCCTTCAAACGGTTCTTTGGGGGTGAGCATGGCGTTGTTCCTGGCTACCCATTGGCCAAAAGCCAGCGGTGAAGCTCTGGCACCGAGTGCGCCACGAACAGGGGTTGCATGGCCTCAAAGTCGGCACTTTCGTGGGCACCGTAGCTCACGCCGACGCTTGCGGTACCGGCATTGCGTGCCATTTGCAAATCGTGCGTCGTGTCGCCGACCATCAGAACCCGGTTGGCGCCCACCCCAAATTCGGCCATCAGTTCATGCAGCATGCGCGGGTGCGGCTTGCCTGCCGTCTCGTCTGCCGTGCGCGAACCGTCGAAGAGGTCGCGCAGAGCGACGGTGTGCAACGCCTCGTCCAGTCCGGCACGGCTTTTACCCGTGGCAACTGTCAGCCAATGCTGCCTCTCTTTGAGTTCCTGCAGCATCGGCAATACGCCTTCGAAGAGGCTGATGTCATGCTGGTGTGCCATGTAATGGTGCTTGTAGCGCGCACCCAGTTCCGGGTATTTTTCCTTGGGTACGTCAGGCGCCGCGTGGGCCAGTGCGGGCATCAGGGCCATACCAATGACATAAGACGCCGCAGCGTCGCTGGGCACCGTACCGCCGACATCGGCCACTGCGGCCTGAATGCAGCGGGTGATGATGGCGGTAGAGTCAAAAAGCGTGCCGTCCCAGTCAAACGCGATCAGGTCAAAACGGCGGGAAGCTTTAGGTTGTTCAGTCATGGATCAATATCGCGGTCGGGGTGTGCGTTCAACGCTCATCGACTGCGGCGAACGTGGCAAGTACAAATGCTGAAAGATCGGGAGGCAATTCTGCGCGAAATTCCATGCGCTCGCCGCTGGCGGGGTGATTGCAGGCGAATCGCCAAGCGTGCAAAAACATGCGTTTCAGCGCCCCGCCACCGGTCGCCCTCTGCAAGGCCTTGTTGCGTTCAAAGTCGCCATACTTGTCGTCGCCGGCGATGGGCATCCCCTCCGACGCCAAATGCACCCTGATTTGGTGGGTACGCCCGGTTTTGATGCTCACTTCCAGGAGCGAGTAGGCGTTCCCATCTGGCACCACCGGCGCGTTGGTGGCGCGCACCTTGACCAGGGTCAGAGACGACATTCCGTCGGGGTCATCTTTGGCAACCACTTTGACGCGGCGCTCACCCTCGCCATCCGTGCCATTTTTGGGCGCCAGCATGTATTTGTGTAAGGGCTTGTCCAACACTTTTTTGTTGCCAGGCCAGTGGCCCAACACCACCGCGAGATAGGTTTTCCCGGTTTCCCGTTCCCGGAACTGGTCTTGCAAATTTTTCAGTGCACTTCGCTTTTTGGCCACCAGCAAAATGCCGGAGGTTTCACGGTCGAGGCGGTGCACCAGCTCCAAAAATGCTGCCTTCGGACGCGCCATGCGCAACTGCTCAATCACCCCAAAACTGATGCCCGATCCACCGTGCACGGCAATTCCGGCTGGTTTGTTGATCGCCAGAAAATAATCGTCTTCATACAAAACGTCGAAGGCCACCAACGGTGCGAGCCCCTTGCCCCGTAGCGCACCGACCTGCGATTGCGCCTGCGCCTTGGACCGTGCGCGCTCCGATGTTCGTACCGGTGGCAGCCGGACCACGTCGCCCGCCTGCACCCGGCTATCGGCGGCACAGCGGCCCTTGTTGATGCGGACTTCGCCGCTGCGAATGATCCGGTAAATATGGGTTTTGGGAACGCCCTTGAGCTCGCGCATCAAAAAATTGTCCAGCCGCTGCCCGGCGCAATCCTCTTCCACCGTCACCGTTTTGACTTCTCCAGCCGAACCCGGCGGATTGGCCCCTATAATGTGTTTCACTAGCGCCGCACTCTAAGTGGTTGATTTAGCTGGAGTTTAGTCCACGCCCCATTTTCGTAAAACGCTGGAAGGTCGATGCCGCCGCTCTGGCAGTTTCACAGACTACACGCCAAATGCCTGTAGTGGTGATGGGCAAAAGCGGTCAAGCCGACGAATTGAAACCCTGATACGGAATACCCAAATCCTGCAAATTCAACGTTTGTAGGCGGATTTAAACGAGATGTTTGTGTTGTGGAGCCTGATGGTCATGTGTCTGCGGTGCGTTTTCGCGCCGTTGGATGGCACTTGTCAGCGCACAGCCCGTACCCCCTTGGCGCAACCGCTTGTCCGCTGGACAGATGGTTCACAAACGCACCTGCTCGTTCCCATCCACGTGCCCACGCTTCGACGCCATATTTGACGTCCGAGTTCTCCGGCAATTCCACTTCGTTTCTTTTCGTCAGTTCAGGCATCGTTAGCCCAATTCGGGCATGTACAAACTGATGAAGGACGCACTCCATGAAACGGATGCTCATTAACGCCACGCAGGCCGAAGAACGCCGCCTGGCAATCGTTGACGGACAAAAACTCCTCGACTACGAAATCGAAATCGAAGGGCGCGAGCAGCGCAAGGGCAACATTTACAAGGCAGTCGTCACCCGCGTTGAGCCGTCCTTGGAAGCCTGCTTTGTGGATTACGGCGAAGACCGCCACGGCTTTCTGCCATTCAAGGAAATCTCCAAACAGTATTTTCAGCAAGGCGTTTCTGCCGGAAATGCCCGCATTCAGGACGCAATCCGTGAAGGCCAGGAACTGTTGGTCCAGGTCGAGAAAGAAGAGCGTGGCAACAAGGGTGCGGCCCTGACCACCTTTGTGTCGCTGGCCGGCCGCTATGTCGTCCTGATGCCCAACAACCCTCGTGGTGGTGGCGTTTCACGCCGCATTGAAGGCGACGACCGTGCGGAACTCAAAGAGGCACTCGATCAGCTCGAATACCCCAATGGCATGTCCATCATCGCGCGCACGGCCGGTATTGGCCGCAGCGCCCCTGAATTGCAATGGGACCTGAATTACCTGCTCAAACTCTGGAACGCGATTGACGGCGCAGCCAAAGGCGGCAAAGGCGCTTTCCTGATTTACCAGGAATCCTCTTTGGTGATCCGGGCGATCCGCGATTATTTCAACCATGACATCGGCGACATCCTGATCGACACCGACGATGTGTACGAACAGGCGCAGCAATTCATGGCGCATGTCATGCCCGAGCACGCCGCGCG
>CAIOLZ010000267.1 GCA_903859265.1 uncultured beta proteobacterium | reverse complement strand
GCGCAAGTTCTTCCCCGGTTATGTGCTGGTTGAAATGGTCATGGATGACGACAGCTGGCATCTGGTGAAACACACGAACAAGGTCACGGGCTTTGTGGGCGGAGCCAAAAACCGGCCAGCGCCGATTTCCGAGGCGGAAGTCATGAAGATCGTAAACCAGATGCAAGAGGGCACTGAAAAGCCGCGTCACAAGATCGAGTTTGTGGTGGGCGAATTTGTGCGAGTCAAGGAAGGTCCTTTTACAGATTTCAACGGTTCGGTGGAAGACGTCAATTACGAAAAGAGCAGGGTGCGCGTGTCAGTCACCATTTTCGGACGTGCTACGCCAGTGGAATTGGAGTTTTCTCAGATCGAGAAAACCTGATGCGGGGCCCGCGAGGGCCCATGAAAAAAGCCTGCATTTTTTCGATTCGGTGCAGGTGTGATCGATGAATCGTTAACCCCCGGGGAGCCGAGTGCTGAATAGGTCAGTGGCAAGGCGTTACCACCCGTAAGGAGAAAAAATGGCAAAGAAAATCATCGGATTTATCAAGCTGCAAGTGCCAGCCGGTAAAGCCAATCCATCCCCACCCATCGGCCCCGCATTGGGTCAACGTGGTTTGAACATCATGGAATTCTGCAAGGCATTCAATGCGCAGACCCAGGGTGTCGAGCCTGGACTGCCGTTGCCGGTGGTGATCACTGCGTTTGCCGACAAGAGCTTTACTTTTGTCATCAAGACGCCGCCTGCAACCGTGCTGATCAAGAAGGCCATTAAGCTCGACAAGGGCTCTGCCCGTCCGCACGTGGACAAGGTCGGCAAGATCACCCGCGCGCAGCTCGAAGAAATTGCAAAAACCAAAATGAAGGACATGACTGCCGCCGATCTGGATGCAGCGGTCCGGACCATCGCCGGCTCTGCCCGTTCGATGGGTGTGAATGTGGAGGGCGTGTAAATGACCAAGCTCACTAAAAAGCAAAAGACCCAAGTCGGCAAAATCGACAGCAACAAGCTGTACCCGCTGACCGATGCACTGGGACTGGTGAAGGAATTCGCCAATGCCAAATTTGACGAGTCGATTGACGTTGCGGTGCAACTCGGCATCGACGCCAAGAAGTCGGACCAGGTGGTGCGTGGCGCCGTAGTGCTGCCTAACGGCACCGGCAAGACCAAGCGCGTGGCGGTTTTTGCCCAGGGCGCCAAGGCCGAAGAAGCCCGTGCAGCCGGAGCAGACGTCGTTGGCATGGATGACCTGGCGGCACGCGTCAAAGCTGGCGATATGCCCTTCGACATCGTGATCGCCGCACCTGACGCAATGCGCGTCGTCGGTACTTTGGGTCAGATCCTCGGACCGCGTGGTCTGATGCCTAACCCCAAAGTTGGCACTGTTACACCTGACGTGGCGACCGCGGTTCGTAACGCCAAGGCCGGTCAGGTGCAGTTCCGTGTTGACAAGGCCGGCATTGTGCATTCGACGATTGGGCGTCGCTCTTTTGAGAGCGACAAGCTGCAGGGCAACCTTGCCGCGCTGGTCGATGCCTTGAACAAGGCCAAGCCGGCGTCCAGCAAAGGTGTGTATTTGAAAAAAGTGGCAGTCTCTTCAACGATGGGTGTGGGGGTTCGTGTGGACCTTCAGACCATTGCTGGCTGATTGCTGATGTGAATTTCGGGCATCCCTGAAAAGGTGCCCGGTGTGGTGGGCTGCAGGTACTGAAAAGCACTCGCAGGCCATCCAAGACCGTTGGCGCGCAGGCAACTGCGCTTAAACCAATGCCGTGAACCGGTGTTGAGCCAACGCAGATGGCGATCCCGCTGCAATGGAATGTGAATTCTGTGAACAGTTGGTCGCTGCAATGTGGCGCGTGATGTGGTTAAAACCGCGGAACGCATTGAAAGGAGTAGATCTTGAGTTTGAATCGCAGTGAGAAAGAAGCGGTCATTACAGACGTGACCGGCCTCGCCGCTAAAGCTCAAACGCTCGTGATCGCGGAATACCGCGGCATCACGGTTGCGGACATGACCAAGTTGCGTAATACCGCCCGTAACAGCGGCGTGAGCCTCAGTGTGTTGAAAAACACATTGGCTCGCCGCGCTGTTGCCGGAAGCGCATTCGATGTCGTGTCGGACCAGATGACCGGTCCTCTGATCTATGGCTTTTCCGAAGACGCAGTGGCAGCCGCGAAAGTGGTTGCCGAGTTTGCGAAGACCAACGACAAATTGGTGATTCGTGCTGGTGCGTACGGCGGCAAAGCTTTGGACGTGAACGGCGTTAAGCAATTGGCAAGCATCCCTTCCAAGGAAGTGTTGTTGGCACAGTTGTTGGGCTTGATGCAGTCCCCCATTTCGCGTACAGCCCGTGTGCTGGCCGCTTTGGCGGAACAAAAAGGCGCTGGCGCAGCATCCGCTGCCCCCGCAGAAGCAGTGGCGGCTTAATTTTTTTATTAAGCCCCACTCTGTAGTAACCAATATTGTTAGGAATTAAAAATGGCATTCGATAAAGACGCATTTTTGACCGCGCTCGACAGCATGACGGTCATGGAACTCAACGACCTGGTGAAAGCCATCGAAGAGAAGTTTGGTGTAAGCGCAGCAGCGATGTCGGCACCCGCTGCCGGCGGCGGCGCAGCTGCAGCAGTTGCTGAAGAAAAGACTGAATTCAACGTGGTGTTGCTCGAGGCAGGCGCCAACAAAGTGTCCGTCATCAAGGCAGTGCGTGAAATCACCGGCCTGGGCCTCAAAGAAGCCAAGGACATGGTTGACGGTGCACCCAAGGCGGTCAAGGAAGGCATTGCCAAGGCAGACGCCGAAGCGGCCAAGAAGAAGCTGGAAGAAGCCGGCGCTAAGGTCGAACTCAAGTAATTCGCAATGGAGCGACCGCAAGTCGCTCCCATTTCGGATTACAAGGGGCTGGTTTTCGGACCGGCCTTTTGTGCTTTCAGAGCACACCCAAAAATGGCCTGCAGATTGCTATTTTTGAGTGTCTTCTGACCCCGACTGCAGAAGATGCCTTGGTACGGGTTGCGTGCAATGCGCAACCGTCCGCCAATGATTGGTAGTGGCCAATCACCAAGCCTGTTGAGAGTGATGCTCAACGCGACAGTCGCCTAGGACCCCCAGGATTCCTCAGTCTTTGCCCGGAGATCTAATGGCTTACACATACACAGAACGCAAGCGAATTCGCAAAAATTTCGGTAACCGCGACAGCGTGCTCGAAATTCCTTACCTGTTGCAGATGCAGAAAGACGCCTACACCGCGTTTCTTCAAGCCGACGTAGCACCCAAAAAACGGACCAATGAAGGCTTGCAAGCGGCCTTTGAAGCGGCTTTCCCGATCGTCTCCCACAACGGATTTGTGGAGATGAAATACCTTGAGTACAACCTCGCCAAACCTGCGTTCGACGTGCGCGAGTGCCAGACCCGCGGGCTGACGTTTGCCTCCGCAGTGCGGGCCAAAGTACAACTGATCATTTATGACCGCGAGTCCTCGACTTCGCAGAACAAGGTGGTCAAGGAAGTCAAAGAACAAGAGGTCTATATGGGCGAAGTGCCCCTGATGACCGGCAAGGGCTCCTTCATCATCAACGGCACCGAGCGCGTGATCGTGTCGCAGCTGCACCGCTCCCCCGGCGTATTCTTCGAACACGACAAGGGCAAGACCCACAGCTCCGGCAAGTTGCTGTTCTCGGCGCGCATCATTCCTTACCGCGGCTCTTGGCTCGATTTCGAATTCGACCCCAAAGATTTGCTGTATTTCCGCGTCGATCGCCGCCGCAAGATGCCCGTGACGATTCTGTTGCGTGCCATTGGCCTGAACAACGAATCCATCCTCGCGAACTTCTTCGTGAACGACAACTTCCGCCTGATGGACAGTGGCGCGCAAATGGAGTTTGTGGCCGAGCGTTTGCGCGGTGAAGTGGCGCGTTTCGATCTGACCGACAAGAGTGGCAAGGTGGTGGTGGCCAAAGACAAGCGCGTGACCGCACGCCACACCCGCGAACTTGAGCAATCCGGCACCACGCACATCAGCGTGCCGGAAGATTTCCTGATTG
>CAIOLZ010000266.1 GCA_903859265.1 uncultured beta proteobacterium | reverse complement strand
CTGCGTGATTTAAGGGTAACCTGTGTTTTCGCCCCTGAACCAGAGGGTGGTCAGGTCAGAAAGGTTCTCGTCGAGGACATTACCGATCCCGCAGCAAGTGCGTCGGTCCGGGTACAGCAAGAACCGTTAAGGCGCTTTTTATCCCACGATTTGAGAGCGCCCATCGCAGCGATGATTTCCCAGTTGCGTCAGGAAACCCGCAAATTGGTTGACGCTACGCACGTCGGCACCACGGCAGCGCTGCTGCACCAGGCCACCAAGATGCTTTCCAGTGTGGACGACTTTGCGCTTGCAGTTGCAGCGGATCTGGGTCAGCTGCATTGGACCGAATCATTGCTGGAAAACCTCCTGGAAGATGCCATCGGCAACGCGTTGCCCAAGCTCAAGACCAAAGGACAGTTGGCCCAGCAAGCCGCAGCTTGCGAACCCATTTTCATCAACGCAGATGGCCAACTTATGGTACGCGCACTGGTGTATTTGCTGACCAAGGCCGCCGACATTGCACCGCCCGACAGCCAGATCACGTGGGAAGTGCGTAGCTCGCACACGGCGCAAAAGAACGCGCAACCCGCTCAGTCGGTAGTGATTGCCATATCCCACAGAACCGGCCCAGCGGATTCGCCCCTGGCGACTGGCGAAAGCTACCCGATAGGCGTCGGTTTTGTGCAGAACGTTACTCGCCAGCACTGTGGAATTTTCTCGCAGGAGCAAGCGTCGGATGGCCTCCACACGGTGTCGCTGCGTTTGCCCTGCACTGTTCACCCCTGAGCGAGCACGAATATTCATGGCGGATACCGCTTTACTGGCTTTTGAGCGCGTTGTTGCAGGTACGCCCGGCTTCCGGGTCCGTCCGGGCCAGCGCGACATGGCAGCGCAAGTGGCCCGGACCCTGTCCGAAGCCGATCTGGGTGATGTCGAAGCACCGCGTCAATCGATCGCTGTTATTCAGGCGGGTACCGGAGTGGGCAAAAGTGCTGCCTATGCCAGCGTCGCCATTGCTTTGGCGCTGGAGCGCAAAACGCGGGTGCTGATTTCAACTGCCACCGTCGCATTGCAAGAGCAGTTGATGGAGAAGGACCTGCCGGCGCTGGCCGCGAGCATGGAGCTGCCCTTTGTATTTGCGCTCGCCAAGGGCCGGGGCCGCTATGTCTGCAAGGTCAAGCTTGAGCGGTTGGCGGGTAGCGACGCCGGTGAGGACGACTTGTTCGAAGATGACTTTCCGGCCATCGCCACCAGCACCGCGTCGCAGGAAGCCATCGAAGAACGACGTATCCGCCTGTACGATCACATGGCACACCTCTTGGCCGCTGGCAAATGGAATGGCGACCGCGACACGCTCGAAGAGGCACCCGACGCGCGCGACTGGTCGGGCGTAGCCGCCGAGCGTCACAGTTGCACCGCACGGCATTGCCCACGCTACAAGGATTGCAGCTATTACAGCGCGAGGACGCGATTGGCCGAAGCCAATGTGATTGTGGCCAACCACGATCTGGTGCTGGCCTCGCTGGGCATGAAAACCCTGCCCGAACTCAACAACTGTCTGGT
>CAIOLZ010000265.1 GCA_903859265.1 uncultured beta proteobacterium | reverse complement strand
TGCAGACGGACGGCAACAAGTACACCCGCGGACACGCGCTGGTCTGGGGCGGCTGGCCGACCACCGGCGCAGCCCGCATGGCCGCTCGCGCAGCGGCGCGGATGGGCGCGGGCCTGACGACCATCGCCGTGCCTGAAGCGGCGCTGCCGGTGTATGCCGCGGCCTTGACCAGCGTGATGGTGAGCCCGGCCACACGGCCCGAAGATCTCGCGCTCTTGCTGGCCGACAGCCGGTTCAGCGGGCTGTTGATCGGCCCCGGTGCCGGCATCGGGCCGGACACCCGTGCGCGCGTGTTGGCGATGCTGAAAACGGGCCGCGAGACGGTGCTGGACGCTGACGCCCTGTCAACCTTCAAGGACGATCCGCGATCCCTGTTCGGCGCCATCTCGGGGCCCTGCGTGCTCACCCCGCATGAAGGCGAATTCAAGCGTCTGTTCGAGGGCGTCGTCGATCTGCACGGCGACAAGCTCACCCGTGCCCGCGCCGCGGCGCGCGCCAGTGGTGCCATCGTGGTGCTCAAGGGCAGTGACACCGTCATCGCGGCGCCCGATGGCCGCGCCATCATCAATGCCAACGCGCCTTCGACCCTCGCCACGGCTGGGGCGGGAGACGTGCTCGCCGGCATGGTGCTGGGCTTGTTGGCGCAGGGCATGTCGCCGTTCCTCGCGGCGGCGGCGGCGGTATGGCTTCATGGTGCGGCGGCATCCCGCTTCGGACCAGGGCTGTTGGCCGAGGACCTGCCAGACCGTCTGCCCGCCGTCTTTCGCCAGTTGGCCCGGCCTGCGCGGCGGAGCGCCGAGGGCAAGCCCATCAACGAAGGACGCGCATGCACGCCATGGTCTTGAACGCTCTGCACATGCCGCTGGTATGGACCGAACTGCCCGACAGGCTACCCGGGCCTGGCCAGATCCGCGTCAAGGTGGCGGCCTGTGGCGTCTGCCGCACTGACCTGCATGTCGTCAACGGCGAACTGCCGCATCCGCAGGTGCCCATCATCCCGGGCCACGAGATCGTCGGCCGCATCGATGCTTTGGGTTCCGGCGTGACCGACCTGAAGCTCGGCCAGCGCGTGGGCATCCCCTGGCTGGGCCACACCTGCGGCGTCTGCCCGTATTGCAAGATGGAGCGCGAAAACCTGTGCGACCACCCGATCTTCACCGGCTATACGCGCGATGGCGGTTTCGCCACAGCGGCAGTCGCCGATTCGCGCTTTGCCTTCCCTTTGGATGAACCGCTGGACGACGCGGGCAGCGACGAATCGATGGCGCCCTTGCTGTGCGCGGGCTTGATCGGCTGGCGCGCACTGACCATTGCCGGCGACGGCAAGAAGCTGGGCCTGTACGGCTTCGGCGCCGCCGCGCACATCCTGGCGCAGGTAGCGAAGTGGCAGGGTCGGGACGTATTCGCCTTCACCCGGCCGGGTGACCACAAGACGCAGGACTTTGCGCGCACATTGGGTGCCACCTGGGCCGGTGGCTCGGACGAGATGCCGCCCGAGCATCTCGATGCGGCCATCATCTTCGCCACCGTCGGCGCACTGGTGCCGCTGGCGCTAAAGGCCGTGCGCAAGGGCGGCCACGTGGTGTGCGCCGGCATCCACATGAGCGATATTCCCAGCTTCCCGTACAGCATCTTGTGGGAAGAGCGCGCCTTGCTGTCGGTGGCCAACCTCACGCGCCAGGACGGGCTCGATTTTCTGGGCCAGGTGCCAAAGATGGGCATCGTGACCAAGACCACCCGCTATCCGCTGCAGCAGGCGAATCAGGCGCTGGCCGATCTGCGCGCCGGCCGCTTCGAAGGCGCGGCCGTGCTTGTTCCCTAAAGTTCAGCCCTGACGCTCAGGTCAGACCGAGTTTGGCGCGCCGTTCGTGCAGGGCCTGACAGCCGGCACAGCGCAGGGCCTGCGGCTCGATCAGCAGCCGCTCGAAGGGAATCGCTTCCTGGCATTGCACGCACAGACCATAGTCGGCGCGGTGGACGCGTTGCAGTGCATCGCTGATGGCCTGAAACTCGCCGCTGTCGATGTCTCCAACGATGCCTTCGAGTTCGTGCTCGCCAGACCGCTGGCCTGCGTCGTCGGCGTCTTGCAGCAGCGTCTGGCGTGCCGACACCGCCTGTGACTGGCCCTGCAGTTGCAACTCACGCTTCTGCTCCAAGCCCAGAAGCCGAGCTTGAAGCAGGTTTGCCAGCACGGCTCGCTGATCTCTGGAAAGTTGCACTGTGGATGTCATCCTTCGGTCTCGAAATGGGGACTGGGTGAGAACGGTAGCGTGCGCGTCGCGCAGGGTCTGTGCGGCGACAGACCGACGGCGTTCGTCAGAGGTGGCTCAATGGATGGACGCCATAGGTTGAAAGAAGAGGACTTTGCATGCCCAAGTTGTCCACGCAGGAGCGCAATGCCTTGACACCGGCGATGGCCGAGCGGGCGCGACACTGGCTGCAGCGCTGAAACAGATGTCCAAGATAGGTTTGCGATGAAGATCGATTCGGATGGGTTTCGCGTCTTGCAGGGTGAGGTCGTGGACCTGGCCAGCCGTGCCACGACGATGGCGCCGTTGTGCAAGTCGGACAAGCAGGTAGCCACGCGCCTGCAGAAACATGTGGAGCATCTGAGCGCGGCCCAACAACTGCTGTATGCCGCCAACCAGCAGGCGGTGCTGCTGATCTTCCAGGGCATGGACTCGGCCGGCAAGGACGGCGCCATCCAGCATGTGATGTCCGGCGTCAATCCGCAGGGCTGCCAGGTGTTCAGCTTCAAGCATCCAAGCGAGGCGGAACTGCAGCACGACTTCTTGTGGCGCACCACGCGCGACCTGCCGGAACGCGGGCGTATCGGCATCTTCAACCGTTCGTACTACGAGGAGGTGCTGATCGTCCGGGTCCACCCCAACATCCTGCGCAGCGAAGGATTGGCCGATGGACCGAATGGAGCGAAGGACGCGAAGGACGCGAAGGGCAGCAACACCGACATCTGGCAAGACCGCTACCGCTCCATCGTCGATCTCGAGCGCCATCTGCACATCAACGGCACACGAATCATCAAGTTCTTCCTGCATCTCTCGAAGGAAGAGCAACGAAAGCGCTTCATCGAACGCATCGACGACCCGGCGAAGAACTGGAAATTCACGGCCGCCGATATCCGGGAGCGCAAGTTCTGGCCGGCCTACATGACCGCCTACGAGCAGTGCCTGAGCGCGACCAGCACCAGCGACTCGCCCTGGTACGTGGTGCCCGCCGATGACACGAACCGCTCGCGCCGGATCGTGTCGCAGATCGTGCTGGAAACCTTTGAAGCGATGAGCCTGGCCTACCCGAAGGCCAGCGCCGAGCGTCTGAGCGAACTGAAGGCGATACGGGCCGAACTGGCGGCATAGCGGCCGGCCCCTTCGGCGGCCACAGGTTGGTTCATGCCATCAGGCCGCACAGTGGACCGCACCCGACCGTCATGCTCGCCGATGCCGCAGGTGATGTTGTGGCCCTTAATTGGTGCTAGCAGGGGCGTTAATGCTGCTAATGTGGGGTAGAAAAGCCGTCTGCGTTTACGTATTTGATCTCACGGCGGCGAGCCGGAAAAATCTAATGGCCGAAGGAACATTGCAAATTGCATTGCGCTATTTAGCCGTTTCATCGCCTGCGCCACTTATGGGGCGACGTACCCCCATCGCCCAAACGCGATGAGGTACTGATGCAGGTCGAGCGGCATTTAGAGCGACTTAAAGAAGGTGAACGGGGAGACTTTGAATAATTCGTTTCAATGCGTAACCCATCGCATTTGATAGCATCCATACTATCGAATCCATTTATAGAAAGACTCGACGCTCGCGAACGCCCTGTGGCAAGCAACGCGCTGAAATGTCTAGCCTTGCTGCTGCGAACGTAAGGGCCTCTTTCGCAGGCGCAGATCATTGGAATGTGTCCAAAATATTCAGCCAGTCCTAAAGCGCCAGAATGAATATTTATGAACTTCTTCCTATATTGATTGCAATACACAAATAAGTATTTTCATCATTTCATGATACTTACGCCATTACTCAGCATATTTCCAGTTCGATTGAATGTACGAATGCCCGCAACCGTGCTAGGACAATAGTTAGAACGCGCCATCAGCCTGCGCGGAACAGATGGCAGACTGGCCAAGCATACTTAAAGTACCATGCGACCGCTTAGGAGACTTTGTGGCGCGTACCAAACCAACCCGTTTCGAATTTCAGCCCGTACAGCTGGTGCGGCCCTGCGAAGTCGTAGCCTATCGGATCACAGAGGCCATCAACGCGGGTGACGTGAAAGTCGGCGAGCGCCTGCCTTCGGAGCAAGACCTATCCAAGCAGTTGGGCGTGAGCCGGCCCACGCTGCGTGAGTCCATCAAGCTGCTGGTGCGAGGCGGTATCGTGCAAGTGGTGCCTGGATCTTCGGGGGGGATCTTTGTGATCAGCGAGACGATTCCGCCCGACCTGTCGGGTGTTCCGTTGCCCGGCCTCCCATTGGACGACCTGGAAAGCACGCTCGAAGCGCGCCGCCTCGTTGAGCCTCACATAGCACGCCTGGCGGCAATGTATGCCACGCCCTCTGACTTTGAACGCATGCGCAGCGCTGTCCAGCTCAGCGCGGAAACCGTCAAGAGATTCCAGGGGCGCAAAATCACTGACGAGTGCGCACAGCTGATGACGCTGGCGAGCACCCGCTTCAACATCGCGGTCGCGCGAGCGACGCAAAATCCTATACTGGTGAAGATGATGGATGTGATGCTGCGTCGTATCGAAGTGGTACGTCTGCTGGCCTTGCGTGAGCTGCCCAATATAGCGATCTCTACACAAACCCTGACGTCGTCGCTTGCTGCCATAGAAAGCGGTGACCCCGAGCAGATTGACCAGGCCACCGCCGACCGTATCAGCGTGCTGGAATCCGCCTACGAACGCGCCACCGCCAAGCGCCTGCGCCGGCGTACGCTAACCCAGGTGCAAGGCGCTAAAGCGGTCATTCTGGACAAGGTTTCGGTACCGCGGAAAATGCCCAGCACCCCCCGCAAAAAGATCGCCTAGGATTTTTCAGTCCGGCTTCAGACACCCGCGATTACCCCCGGAACATACACGGGAAAACCCTATTGATCGCGGCGTATCAAGTGCCCATAATTTCCTCATATTGGTATATTTTTATACCAAATTCAGTTTATTAATCACGAAATCAATCTTTGCCTCCACATGAATACGGACGAATTTGAGTTGTTTGACCTTCGCGTGGAGGTCATAAACCCCACGGGCGCCAAGATCCAATGCAATGCGCGGGTGGGCGACTGGTTTGAAGTGCGTGGCGAGATGCTGCACTTTCCGCCTAACCAAGGCTTTTCAATGTACTCGCTCGCAGCCTTGCTGCCGCTGCTTCCCGCCAAACAGCGCGAAACGCATCCCCACGACTGGATGAGTACCGACGCCGAAGTGGCCTGCCCAGACCCGCACTGCCCAACCCGTTTTCGTATTTCACGCATAGGCAAGCGCAGCTTCAGCCATGCCGATACCACCGCCGTTCCCCTGCCAAAGGCACCGACCCCATGAACCACGCTGCCGATACCGCACAAACGGTGGAAACCACTGAACTGACCTGCGGCTACCACATTCCCCGCATCATCCGCGGTGGCTGGCAATTGGCCGGTGACCACGGTGCCGTGGACCGCGAGCGGGCACTGACCGACATGGCGGCGTTTGTTGCCGCAGGCCTAAACACCGTGGACGGTGCTGACATCTACACCGGTGTGGAAGTCATGTACGGCGAGTTCAACGCGCGCCAGCGCGCGGCCGGCCTCAAGCGCTTGCAAGTGCACACCAAGTTTGTGCCCGACTATGGCGACCTGGGTCACGTCGATGAGGCCTATGTGCGGCGCATCGTCATGCGTTCGCTGCAACGCCTGCAAGTGGAGCAATTGGACCTCGTACAGTTTCACTGGTGGAATTACCGGATCGGCAATTTTGTCGAGGTGGCGCAAATTCTTAACAAGCTGCGCAGCGAGGGGCTTATTGCGCACTTGGGTGGCACCAATTTCGACACCCCATCGACGCAGGCGATGTTGCAGGCCGGCGTACCGCTGGTCAGCATGCAGGTTCAGTATTCCCTGCTGGACCGACGCGCGGGCAACACGCTGGCGGCGCTAGGCGCGCGCAATGGCATGCAACTGCTGTGCTACGGCACGCTTGCTGGCGGTTTTTTGTCGGAGCGCTGGTTGGGTCAAAGCGAGCCCGGTAGCGACCCGGGCAACCGCTCTCTGGTCAAGTACAAACTCATCATTGACGAGTTCGGCGGCTGGGACACCTTCCAGGCACTGCTGCAGGCCCTGAAGACCATAGCAGACCGACATAACGTTACGCTTTCCACCGTCGCCACACGCTGGGTACTTGACCAGCCCGCCGTCGCCGCCTCCATCATCGGAGCACGCTATGGTGACCGCATCGGCGACACCCTGAAAGTATTCGGCCTGCAACTCGATGCCGCCGACCACGCCTTGCTCGCGCCCCTGCTTGCAGCACATCCTGGGCCAGCTGGTGATACCTATACGCTGGAACGCGACAAGAATGGCCCGCACGGCCGGATCATGAAATACGACCTGAACAAGACCTGAAATTTCCCGCCCCTTTTACCTTCCCATTCAACCACCGGAGACACCACCATGCGCCTGCTTCTGACATCGACAGCACTTGCCATCACGACCCTCATCGCCATGCCCCAGGCGATAGCCCAGACCCCTTCGTGCAGCCACACGGTGGGCATGGTGCTAGAGCTCACCGGTGCTGCTGGCCGCTACGGCCAAGCCGCGAGCAAGTCCGTGGAGCTGGCGTTTGACGAACTTAACAAGGCCGCCGG
>CAIOLZ010000264.1 GCA_903859265.1 uncultured beta proteobacterium | reverse complement strand
GATGGCCACCAGGCTGGGCAAAATAAACCATCGGTATTCCAGATTGGGGTTGTAAAGGTTGCGGATGACGAGTAGCGCCGGCAGTGCCGCGGAAGTTCTGTCCGCATCAAACGCACTGATGACCTGCTGGGCATAGCTGAACGCAATCTGGGCACTGTTGGAGCGACGACCATCGATGATCGCCTGCACGCTGGCCGCTTCGTGCTGGCCGATCTTGCGCGAAAAGTCCGATGGAATCCGGATGGCCAGCATCGCATCCTGGCGGTCGATCACGCGGGTGAGTTCGACCTCGCTGTAAATATTGAGAATGTGTGGAAATGCTTTTGCCGACGCCAGCCTCTGGACCAGTTCGGTGGACGATGCGCCACCGTCCTGGTTGAAAATGGCCAGCGTGCTGTTCTTGACCTCGAGCGTGGCCGCGAACGGAAACAACACCAGTTGCAGGATCACCGGCATAACAAGAATGCGCAGGCTCGTCGCATCGGTAAAAAGCGCCTGCAATTCCTTGCGTATCAGGGTCAGCATTGCGTACCACATAGGTTGTCCCTTAGCTCCCGTCGAGGCGCCGACTGGTCTTGAGGGCAGTAAAACCCAGCCAGAACAGGGCTGAAAAAAACAACCACACGGCATTGACCCAGATCACCGGCCAGATATCGCCGGCCTGAAAAAGCGTTTGCAGTGCCGACACGAAATAGCGCGCCGGTATCAGATGGGTTACCACCTGAATCCACGCCGGCATGCTGCTGATCTCAAACACAAAGCCCGACAACATCACGGCCGGAAGAAATGCGGCGACCAGAGCGGCCTGCGCGGCAATGAACTGGTTTTTGGTGACTGTGGACAACAATAGCCCCAGCCCCAATCCACTGCCCAGAAACAGGCTACTGATCAAAAAGAGCGCTAACAGCGAGCCGCGCAAGGGCACCCCCATCACGGTTGTCGCCACCGTCACGCACAAGGCCATGGCAACCATGCCCAGCACGTAGTAGGGCACTATTTTTGCCAATAGAAATTCGGTACGGGTGACTGGCGTGGCCAGCAGCGACTCCATGGTTCCACGTTCCCACTCCCGGGCCACCACCAGCGAGGTCAGCAGCGCGCCGATGATGGTCATGATCACGGAGATGGAACCGGGGACCAGGTAGTTGCGGCTCACCGTTGAAGGGTTGAACCAGAAACGCGGACGCACGTCAGTGAGCGCCGGCACTGCAAGTCCCTGGTCGCGCGCACGCTGGCCCAGCCACGTCTGCCAGACGCCTTGGACATAGCTTCCCACAAAATTGGCAGTGTTGGGCTCGCTGCCATCGGTCAAAACCTGGATGGCAGCATTGCCCGCACCGCTTCTTACCTTGGCGGAAAACTCGGACGTGATGACCACCAGACCACGGATCTCTCCGCCAGCTAGCATGGCTTTGAGATGAACCAGCGAGCCATCGCGGTGCAATTCAATAAAGGGCGAGCCCTCCAGTGCGTTGGCAAACCGGCTGGCCTCGGCTCCTGCGTCCTGCACAAGCAGTCCCAGGCGCACGCGGTTGGCGTCCAAGTTGACGCCATAGCCAAAGATGAAGAGCAGCACGAACGGAAGCACAAAGGCAATCAGGATGCTGCTGGGGTCGCGAACAATCTGCATGCATTCCTTGCGACACAGCGCCAGCAGCCGGGCCGGGTTCAGAAAATTGTTCACAGGAATTTGCTCCGGTCTGCATCGACCCGTTGCACCAGCCGGATGAATGCTTCTTCCATGGTGATGTCCACTTCGCCCGTCTGTATGGCTTCGCGCTTCAGATCGTCGGGAGTGCCCAGGGCAATCATCTTGCCGCGGTAGATCAGCCCGATGCGATCACAGTATTCGGCCTCGTCCATGAAGTGGGTCGTAACCATGACGGTAACCCCCTTGTCCACCAGCCCGTTGATATGCGTCCAGAATTCCCGCCGCGTGATCGGGTCAACGCCGGAGGTCGGTTCGTCCAGGAAAAGAATGGCCGGGCGGTGCATGATGGCGCAGGACAGCGCCAGCCTTTGCTTGAAACCCAGCGGCAGCTCGCCTGCATGGGTCTTCAGGTAGGGTTCAAGCCCGAACACCTTCACCATATTGGCAATGGTGTCGCGCTGCTCCTTGCCTTTGATGCCGTAAATACCGGCAAAAAACTGCAGGTTGCGTGCGACCGACAAACCACTGTAGAGGGCAAACTTCTGCGCCATATAGCCAAGCTGACGCCGGGCTTCGCTGGCGCTGTGTTTGAGGTCGATGCCCATCACCGTGGCACTCCCCGCGCTTGCGGCCAGCAGGCCGCACATCATCTTGAAGGTGGTGGACTTGCCGGCACCATTGGGTCCGAGCAGCCCAAATATTTCTCCGCGGTGAACGTCGAAGCTGATGTTGTCGGTGGCTACAAAGTCACCAAAACTGCGCGTCAGGTTCCTGGCCGAAACGACCGCGTTGGGGTCCACGCCCGCCCCAAGGGTGCGGGCTTCCATATTGGCGGCTAGCACCGAATCGCCACCGGGATGACCACCCAAAATATCTACAAATGCGTCCTCCAGCCTGGGCGCAACATCCACAAATTTGGCATCCGGTCCCGCCTCCAGAACGGCGAGTTCCGGTTGCACACCAGACTGCCGCAACA
The DNA here is from genome assembly GCA_903859265.1 of uncultured beta proteobacterium. Lineage (GTDB taxonomy): Bacteria > Pseudomonadota > Gammaproteobacteria > Burkholderiales > Burkholderiaceae_C > Allorhodoferax. The sequence continues at coordinate 4,646 of CAIOLZ010000264.1, read as the reverse complement.
CCAGCCGCACCGCATCGCCCTGGATCACGCCATCCACCACTTGCGGCTGGCGCAGGGCGCGTTGCAGAATGCGGCGCCGGTTGCCCGTCAAGTCCCTGACCTGCACGCTGCGCCCCCGCATGGTCTCCATGAGAGTTTTGGGTGAACCGCAATATTCCAGCTTGCCGGCATTCATCATCAGCACTTCGGCGCACAGTTCTGCTTCGTCCAGATAGGACGTGCTCCAGACCACGGTCATGCCACCCTTGGTGAGTTCGCCCACCATGCGCCAGAGCTCGCGCCGGGAAATCGGGTCCACGCCGACGCTTGGCTCATCAAGCAGCAGCACCTTGGGAGAGCCCAATAAAGTGCAGGCCAGGCCCAGTTTTTGTTTCATGCCGCCGGAGAGTTTTCCGGCCATCCGGTCGGTGAACCGCTCCAGGTCGGTGAAGGCTAGCAGCACCTTGAAGCTTTCTTCGCGCTTTTGGGCAGTAAGGCCACGCAGGTCTGAATAAAGCCTTAAATTCTCCAGGACCGAGAGGTCCTCGTAGAGACCAAACTTTTGCGGCATGTAGCCCAGGATCTGGTGCAAATTGAGGGTTTGGGACACCGGGTCCAGCCCTTCAACGCACAACGTACCCGCGCTGGGCTTCATCAGGCCGGCCAACAGCCGCATGAGTGTCGTTTTGCCGGCGCCATCGGGGCCCACCAGTCCGGTAATGAGACCCCGCTTGATTTGCGCGCTCAGGCCCTGCAAGGCCGTCTGTCCGCCAAAACGTTGCTCCAGAGCCCGAATGTCAATGGCCCATTCGGCACCCGCAGTCATCGGGTGGGGGCCAGCTTGACGGTGACTGCCATACCCTGGCGCAGGGCCTCGTCCGGGTTCTGAACAATGACCCGCAACCGGTACACCAGTGCGGTACGCAAGTCTTCGGTCTCCACGTTTTTGGGGGTGAACTCCGCAGTAGGAGAGATAAAGCCGATTACCGCGTCATAGGGTTGGGCGCGCGCGTCCGTGAACACGCGCACTGGATTTCCGGGGGCGAGCTTGCCGAGGTCTTTTTCACCCACATAGGCCCGAATCCACACCGGTCGGTCCAGCGACAGCGTCAGCACCGTGCTGCCTGCTGCCAGCATGCTGCCGGGTTCCACCGCGCGGGTAATGATGGTGCCTTCGGACGGGGCTTTGAGCTTGGTGTCATCGAGCTGCAGCTTCGCGCTCTCGAGCTGCGCCGTGCTGCGGTCGTGGTTGGCATCGACTTCGGCCACATCTTCCTTGCGGTAGCCTTCGGTCAGGGAGCGCAGTTGTGCAGTGGCGGCCTGGGTCTGTGCAACAGCCTGGTCAAATGCGGACCGAGCGTCATCAAGCAGCCGCTGCGACGTAGCGCCGGTTCCGGCCAGTTTTTGCTGACGCTCATAGTTTTGCTGCGCATCAAGCTGGGCGGCCTGTCGCGCCTGCAAATTGGCGCGTGCCTGCTCGATGTCTTCTTTGCGGTAGCCGGCCTTGTAGAGCGCCTTGTGGGCCGAAAGCGCTGCTGCGCTGGCAGTTGCGTCCGCCAGCATGTGGCGGTAGGGTTCATCATCGATTTCGCCCAGCAGGTCCCCGGCATGGACCCGGGCACCCTCGTCCACCAGCAATCTCTTGAGACGCCCGGCCACACGGAACGACAGATTGACTTCGCGGATATCGACATTGCCATACAGCTGCAACGGTGTCGCGTTACCGCTTTCATGCCCATAGAACCAATAGGCGCCTGTCGTCAGGGCAGCAACAGCCGCCAGTGCGACAGCAATCCGTAGTTTGGTGTTCATTCGGTGTCCTTACTGGTAAGAATGGCTGTGACGTTGCGTCTTATCTGACGCTGGATTGCCGCGAGTTCAGAGTCCGAGACGCCTGACCACGCCATATGGCGCAACATTCCAGTGCGACAGGCTCGAAATACAAGGATCTGGCCAAGGATGGTGGCGGTTGTTAAACGGGCGGCGATCTCATCGTCCGACCCACGAATGCGAAGTACCAGTTGGGTCATCAAGCCAAGTACGCGCCCCATGAAGCCGTCGTACAGGACTTCAAACGCGGCGGTAGGCGCTTGCTGTTCTCGCGTAATCAGTTGTGCCCAGGCGGCAAAATTTTCCTGAGCAAGCATGCCGGTCATGCCATCGGTGAGCCGCAGTAGATGCAGAAGGTAGGTATCTGCCCCCTCAGACCTGGCCGCAACAGCCGGACCTGCCTCAAGCACCGCCTCTATTGCATCCGCCAGCGGGCCAATGCGGGCCTTGATCTGCTTGGCAATGTGCTCAAACACAGCCAGGTACAGACCCTCTTTGTTGCGGAAGTGGTAACCGATCAGCGCCTGGTTGACACCCGAAATGTGGGCAATATCGCGCGTGCTGACCGCATGGAATCCGTCACGCGCAAACACCGCAATGGCGCTCGCAAGCAGCGCCTCTTTGGTGACGTCACCCCGCTGCATGGGGGCAGATTTTGTGGCCATGGGCCATTTTTAGTTAATCAGTTGACTAAGTCAATTGATTAATTTTTTGCATGGCGCGGCGTTTAATGTTTCAGACCGAATCGCATGGGGTTCGTTTCATTACCAGCCAAATCAATTGTTGCGAACCCCACCGCGTCGTTGGGCGTGGCAGTGTATTCGGTAGCAGAACTACTTGGCTCCTGTCTTGTCCCTCGGTGAATCTGGACATATTCAATCATCCAAAAGGCCCGATATGCACCAAGCAAACTGCGCGTCAGTTCAGGGGGCTTTCACACAGCCCAGCGGCAAACGCGAAGTTCAGGAATGTCCGCTAATGGGCAACCTGATCTTATGTCTGTGGTTCCGAGTTGGGATGGAAGCGGCTGTTGATGAAAGCGCGCTTTTAGGTAGACCAATTCAGCTCTTTAAAGCAGCCGTAGGTGCATCGCCTTTCATTTCTCGGAGTCTTCGTTGAGGTGAAAGCGCACCAGCTTGACAGCCAGCAAGATGCTCGGAAGGAAGAAGACCGTTACGAGTGCGATGGTGATGAGCGCACTATTAACTTGGTGAAGAGTTGACGCAGCGGGACCAAGCACTACCAGGAGCGGGCTTGCCAAGCTGAACAGGCCAGCCGCAGTGCCCCAGATGGGCCAGCGTCTGGACAAAGTACGATTGCGAATCCACGCCACGCTCATGCGCACGTGGGAGACCCAGGCAAAGATCCAGACGATTGGGGCGAGCTTTGCAAAAAAGAATAATTCGCCGCCTAAGAAAGGAAATGCACCTACGAGCATGAACAGGAAGCCCGCGCCCGATAGTGCGTAGACAACAATGACGATGAGCGCTCGCAGGAACATGAGGTTAAGCGATGACTAAGAATTAATTCCACCTGCAACGACTTTTCCTGGTGGTGCCAGGTGAGTCGGCCAGTTGGGCCGGAAAGTTATTTGGAGTCAGCAATCACTCTCTGAGTGTTAATGGCCTTCGGCTTACCATCCACAATAATCTCTCGCTTATCAAGTGTGAATCCAATTTGTGAACCTGTGGTCAGTGTCCCACCTTCTTGCTTTATTTCGTCGCGGTCGAACTGGTTACGGTTTCGTTGCACAGCATCGAGATTTACCTCTGTAAGCACAGGGCTCATAGTGTCCGAAATCCAGCTTTCAACCTTGCTGAATACCAGTGGATGCCAAGCGGCTTGCGCTTGCTCAAAAGCGCTGGCGGCGCCAGGCAACCCAAGCGCCAAGGCGAGCAGCGCGAATTTCCTGCGCATCAATGTGACCGTACGATGAGTGATAGGCATTTGAACTACTCTTTTGTTACACCAAGAAATATCAAAAAACACCACCAATTGTCTGTGTGACCAATTTGAGCCAGTACAACGATGGAGATGAGTATCGGGGAAAGCGAACCGTGTCTACAATTCAATGAGAAATATTGTGTTTACCCTGTCCTTTTGACCGATATCTCGTATGTCGGCTGATGGTCAACTCCAGGTGCACACTTTGACGAATTGTGTGCCACATAGCCACCACTTATTTCTCAAACGCCAATGTCTGCGATGGAAAAGGCAGATTGCAAAACTGTATGACCGGGATCGCGGCGATTCTGCCATTGCCAATGGGCTGCAAGCGGTCGCAGATTTTCTTGGTTCGTCAGTTCATGGCCGGGCCGTCGCAGTCAGTCGATGATGCGGAAAGTCTGATGACAAGCCACACAGTTCTGGGTCACTGCGGACAGCTTGCTCAAACTTTCAGAGATTGGCGCCGTAGTCGCAGTGCTGGACAGTTCGTCAAAGCCTTTGCGCACCTTTCCGATGTATTGATTCCAAGCATCGGGCTGACGTGCGCGCAAAGTTGGCGGCCGAGACGGGTCGATTTCGTTATTTTTTGCTCCCGCAATAGCTGCAACTTTGGATGCAAGGACAAGGTCATTACTGGCTAATGCCGCTGTGACTCGTTGAATATTTGCCAGAAATAGCCGCATCTGACCTAGTACATATGCGCGGTCCTCTCCTGAAATGCTCACTGCTATTCGGGGGTCATTGGCCGGCAGTCGCATCACACTTCGCTCGTCCGAACCAGCAGGCTCTTCAGCTCGCACAACGGAAACTCCAGCAGCGAATAAGAGACCACTGACAAGACAGAAAGTTGCTAAGTTCCGACGCCGAAATTTGGACATCAAATTGCTCAT
>CAIOLZ010000263.1 GCA_903859265.1 uncultured beta proteobacterium | reverse complement strand
GATCTGCGCCCGAGTGGATGGCAATCGACACCAGCGCCGACTCTTCGCCGGTTCCGGCAAGTTTCGACACCGCACAGGCCTCGCGCTCCGCGTCGGAAGGTTTACCCGTGCGCGTGTGGGCATGCCCTGGCACACTGGACGCTCAAGAGCTGGCAGCGATAGCAGGTGTGCCAAGCCCCGCCAGTGCAACGGTTTATGACTGGAGCGCGCTGCATTGCGTGGATAGCCAGGTAGTCCCCGAACTGGTTGAATTGCTCCGTCAGTGGTGTTCCCAAGCAGCGCCCCTGCAAATGAAAAACCTTTCTGTGCTGCTGCAAATCGCAATGCAGGCGACGCATGCGGGGGATCGCAGTTGCGACCCTGCCTGGTGGCAACTGCGGCTCGAAATACTGCGGCTGCAGGGCCGCGAAAATGATTTCGACAATGTTGCCGTGGACTATTGCATCACCTATGAAATCTCACCGCCTTCATGGTCTGCGCCAAATTGCACGCTGGTGGAGTGCGATTGAATGTTTCGCGCTGCGTGTAGTCGTTGCACTGTTGCGCAATGAATCCAATGTTTGATTTTTTGCTGCTGCCCGAATTTTCGTTTATCGGGTTTGCTGCGCTGGTAGAGCCCCTGCGCATCGCTAACCGTTTCAAGCCTGGCGCCTACGAATGGCGAATCGTGACCGCCAACGGCCTGCCGGTCACGGCAAGCAACGGTATCGCCTTGCACCCTCAGGCCGCACTGGCAGACCCCTCTGACAGCACCTGCATTTTTGCGATCAGCAGCTTCAATCCGTTGCGGCATTACAGCGCAGAGATCGGTCTGCAGTTGCGCAACAGGGTGCAAAAAGGCGCGATGCTGGGCGCCATTGACACCGGTTGCTTCGTGCTGGCCGAGGCCCAGCTGATCAACGCCGCCACGGTGACCTTGCACTGGGAGGCGGTTCCGGCTTTTCGCGAAAGGTTTCTGCAGGTGCAAGTCCAGGAAGAGGCGCGCTTTACCATTTCACCCAAATTGATGACTTCGGCCGGAGCCATGGCCAGCATTGACCTGATGCTCGAAGTCATCAGTCGCGACCATGGCAATGCACTGGCGTTGCAGGTCTCGGAACAGCTGGTCAGCGGTTGGGTCAGAGACCGTACTGACCATCAGCGCCTTCAAATTGCCGCACGCTACCAGGTGCACAACGCCAAAGTGACACACACCATTGACTTCATGGAACAGCATCTGGAATCACCCTTGTCGAGCGACGCACTGGCGCTGCGCATCGGCGTCACGCGGCGGCAACTCGAGCGACTTTTTCAGGAGCATCTGGGCGTGACGCCAGTGCATTTCTACATGGGGTTGCGGCTGAACCGGGCACGCCATCTGCTGCGCCAAAGCAGCATGGATGTGATTGAAATCGCAATGGCCTGTGGTTTCGCCTCGGCATCGGCCTTTTCCCGCGCTTACCGGCGTCAGTTTTCGATAGCGCCGCGCGAAGACCGCGCGGCCAAATAGTGACAAAAATCCGGAGACATATTCCAGCCATGCCCTACACCCAACGCACACGCGATACAACCGGGATTGATGATGTGCGCATCCGCGCTGTGCGCCCTCTCATCACACCCGCGCTGCTGGAAGAGAGATTGCCCGCACCGCCGGCTACTTTGGCCCTGGTCGAGCGCAGCCGCGCTGAAATATCAAGCGTCTTGCATGGTCGCGACGACCGGTTGTTGATGGTTGTGGGCCCCTGCTCAATCCATGACCACGATCAGGCCATGGAATACGCCCGATTGCTCAAGACGCACGCGGACGCGTTGCGAGATGATCTGCTGCTGATAATGCGGGTTTACTTTGAAAAGCCGCGCACTACGGTAGGCTGGAAGGGTTACATCAATGACCCCCATCTCGATGGTAGTTTTGCCATCAACGAGGGGCTCGAAATGGCGCGCCAGCTGCTGCTCGACATCGTCGGGCTCGGACTCCCGGTTGGGACAGAGTTCCTGGATCTTTTAAGTCCCCAATTCATCAGCGACCTCATCAGTTGGGGAGCGATTGGTGCGCGCACCACAGAGAGCCAAAGCCACCGCCAACTGGCATCCGGACTGAGTTGCCCGGTTGGTTTCAAAAATGGAACGGACGGCGGCATCCAGGTAGCAACGGACGCGATTCAGGCGGCACAGGCAGCGCACGCGTTTATGGGCATGACTAAGATGGGACAGGCCGCGATTTTCGAAACCCGCGGCAATAGCGATTGCCATGCCATACTGCGTGGCGGACGCCGGCCCAATTATTCACACGCCGACATAGAGGCTGCTTGCGCATTGCTTGAATCCGCGGGCTTGCGCGCTCAGGTAATGGTGGATGTGAGCCACGCCAACAGCAGCAAGCAACACCAGCGTCAAATTGCGGTGGCAACGGATGTCGCTGAGCAAATTGCTGCAGGCGACCGCCGCATTATCGGGCTGATGGTTGAGAGCCATTTGCAAGAGGGTCGGCAAGACATCGCGCCGGGAGTCACGCTACAACGCGGTGTGTCGGTGACGGATGCCTGCATCAGCATGGCGCAAACGGTGCCGGTGCTGGAGGCGCTTGCACAGGCTGTCCAACAAAGACGGCAGCGCAGGAAAGGCTAAAAAACGCTGGTCTGCTCAGGACTGGGTACGGCGTGGCACCATGGGTCCGCGACCTTCGATGTGGCGGAAATTAATGCGCCCCTTGGACAAGTCATAGGGTGAGAGCTCAAGCGACACCCGATCGCCGGCCAGAATCCGGATGTGGTTCTTGCGCATCTTGCCCGCCGAGTAGGCGATGAGTTGGTGACCATTGTCCAGCGTCACGCGAAAACGGGTGTCAGGCAACACCTCGTTGACAACGCCCATCATTTCAATCAGTTCTTCTTTGGCCATAGTTTGTCCTTTAGATTGCGATTATCGTATGACTTCACTGGGGCTGCGTGGTCTGGCACACCCAGTTGATGCCTTGGGACAACGCGTATTGCGCAGCAGCATCCTGCGAACAGAAATCATCACAAAACCGCATGACGCGGTCTGTGGAGGCGCGGCCGCGGCCGCTGGCAATAGAAACCTGCGCGGCAAAGCGACCACTTTCCAAGGGGCATGGGCAGGCGGAAATCCGGTATTTACCAATCGTGACTACTGAAAGTAGAGAATTATTGTTGTTTTGAATCATTGAAAAAAAAGTCGCACACGCCACTGGCAGGGGAGTATGCAATTAAGGAAAAAAACCGTCAGGTCGTAAAAAACCTGCGTGTCGCAATGGTGCTACAGCTTTTTAATACTGCGTCTGAGGGACAAAACAGACAACTCCTCTGCCAGGAGCCAGTGCAAGATCGCATGGAAGCGGTTACACGGTCTGTTCGCTCAAAGCGAGTCGCTAATGTATCACGAAGCGGCCTTTTGCCCTAATTGCGTGTTCAAAACTGAGAAAATGGTGGAGCCATGAAACTTTGTATTCTTGAAAACGACGACCTCGATCCAGCGGTAGCGCCTCTGTATGGCGGCTATGGCGCCATGGTGCAACGGCTGTTCATCAACGCCGGCGCTGGCGACTGGCAATTCGATATATTCCACACGCCGTCGGGCAACTATCCCGAGTCCTTTAATGGTTACGATGCCGTTTTATTAACCGGAAGCAAGGCCGATGCGTTCTCGCAGGAGCAATGGGTACTCGAATTGCGGGAACGGGTCCTTGTGTTGCTGAAGCACAAGAAAAAATTGCTCGGTATCTGCTTTGGCCACCAGCTTATTGCGCTGTGTCTCGGTGCCCGAGTCGGGCGCGCCCCCCAGGGATGGGGCGTGGGCCGCATGGCTTATGACTGGTACGGCGTCAACCCGGATTCAAACACTGCAAGTCCAACCATGGCTTTGCTGGCAAGCCACCAGGATCAGGTATTTGAAGTGCCTCCCAATGCGAGATTACTGGCCAGCAACGCCCATTGCCCGGTGGCCGCCTATGCCCTGGACGATCATGTGTTTTGCGTGCAAGGTCACCCGGAGTTTGTAGAAGATTACAGCGCGTTTTTGCTGAACAAACGCCGTGATCGATTGGGCGAAGCGCTCTACACCCGTGGCATTGAAAGCCTTGCAAGCGGCCACGACGGAGTCGCTGTGGCGCGACTGATGCTGGCCTTTGTGAAAGGCCAGCCGCTTTGAATGGCGCGGTCGAGCCTGTCAGGACGGACGGCGCAGAATGTGTTCCAACTCTTGCGCCGTTAGCGTCCTGGCTGCACCAAAACCCGCGACCTGTCTGGCGCCGGTGATACGAATGCGTCCGAAACGAAAATCACCCAATTGCGTCATGGGTTGCGCCTCGGGGAACCGATGTAGGTACGCGCCGCGCGCCTGCTCATAATCGTCTTTGTTGACTGTGGCGCAAGATTCCAGCAACCTAGCAACTCCTTTCAGACTTACGCGTGGCAGCGCGTGCACCGGTTCCTCCTCTTGCGGTGATTGCATGATTAACACCGAAACTTCCGGGCTTTGCTGCAAATTGGCCGTGTGGGGAGCAAGTTGGCTGACGTGGATAACAAGTGTGGCGTCAATCGGATCAATCGCAAAAGGCACCATGGAAACAAACGGTGCTCCGTCGGCTTCGCGTGTTCCCAAAGCCGCTACGCGCGTGGTAGCCAATAAGTTTCGCAATGCCTGCGTCAGGCGGGGTTCATGCACCATGGGTATTTAGAACAGTTGGGAACTTCAGACCAGATGGCAATCATATGGCCTATGGTTATGGAGTTTGACAGACCCCCGGACATCCAATACGTCCGGGGATTGTCTTTGCGCACAGCGCCGGCTTGTGGCCAGTTTTGTCAGCATGGGTTGGAGTGAAAATCCAGAGTTGTAGTGTTGCTCAGAGTGCCTGGCATCCGATTGCGATTTAGGCGGCAGCACATTAATTTATGGCATAAAATTGCAAAAATTAATGATTTATGAGCAGATAAATGAAGTTAGACCGCTACGACCGCCAAATTCTTGAAATCCTTCAAGTCGATGGCCGTATCAACAATCAGGATCTTGCTGATCGGATTGGGCTGTCTGCGTCACCTTGCCTTCGCCGGGTGCGCGCGTTGGAAGAAGCCGGATTGGTGGTGGGTTACCGCGCCTTGCTGGATGCCCGTAAATTAGGTTTGACCTTGATGGCGCTGGTACACATTTCCATGGATTTGCACACCCCGGAACGGTTTGCCAATTTCGAAGCTTCCATTGCCGTGCTGCCAGAAGTGCTGGAATGCCTGCTCATTACCGGCCAGGACGCTGACTACCAGCTCAAGGTAGCGGTCCGTGACATGGACCACTACCAGGCGTTGCTGCTAGACCGCATTACCCGGATCGCAGGTGTCACCGGTGTGCATTCAAGTTTTGTTTTGCGCCGGGTAGTCGATAAAACTGCATTACCCGTCAGTTCGGCTTAACGGGCATCGGGCAATTCAATTTTGACTTCCAGAACTTCCAGGTTGTCCTGGCGTTCCAGATTGACTTTGATGTCATCCGGATTGATGTTGATGTATTTGCTGATAACCGCCACCAAATCGCGCTGCAAAGCGGGCAAATAGTCGGGTGCTGACGCATTGCGACCGAGTCGCTCGTGGGCCAGAATAATTTGCAGGCGCTCTTTGGCCACACTGGCAGTTTTTTTCTTTTCGCCGAGTAAAAAAGACAGAAAGGACATGCGTTTATTTCCCCCCGAAAAGACGCTTCAAAAGGCCTTGCTTCGGAGCATCTACAAACCGCATCGGCTTGTCTTCACCGAGAAAACGGGAAATCACGTCTTTGTAGGCTTCCGAAACATCGCTTCCCTGCATGTGCACTGCCGGGACTCCCTGGTTGGATGCCTGAAGCACCGACTCACTCTCTGGAATGACGCCAATGAGCTTGATGCGCAAAATATCCTGGATATCTTCCAGAGAGAGCATTTGGCCCTGATCCACACGGGTCGGGTTATAGCGGGTTATGAGCAAATGCTCCTTGACCGGGTCGCCTCCTTCGATCGCTCGTCTGGTTTTACTGGCAAGCATTCCCAAAATGCGGTCTGAATCGCGCACCGAAGACACTTCCGGATTGGTCACTACCAGCGCTTCATCGGCGAAATGCATGGCCATCAAAGCGCCTGTCTCAATGCCAGCCGGTGAGTCACAAACCACATAGTCAAAACCCATTGCGCCCAGGTCTGCCAATACCTTCTCGACACCCTCTTGCGTCAGTGCATCTTTATCGCGGGTCTGAGATGCAGCAAGTACAAATAAATTGTCACATTGCTTGTCTTTGATCAGTGCCTGGTTGAGGTTGGCCTCGCCGTTAATGACATTGATCAGGTCATACACCACGCGCCGTTCGCAACCCATGATGAGGTCAAGATTGCGCAAGCCAACATCGAAATCAATCACTGCCGTTTTAAGCCCGCGCAAGGCCAAACCGGTTGCAAAGCTGGCGCTGGTGGTTGTTTTACCCACACCACCTTTTCCGGATGTAACCACTATGATTTTTGCCATGGGTAATGCGTCCTTTAAGTTTTTAATGATTCAATAATCAGCTTGTCCTGCCCGTCGTTGCTCAGACGCACCTGAGCGGGTTTTCCGGCGATGTCCTTTGGCAGGGGTGTCTCACTGGTGCGATACACGCCGGCAATGGAAATCAGTTCCGGTTCAAGACAGGTTGAAAAAATGCGTGCCTGGGTATTGCCACGTGCACCAGCCATCGCCTTGCCACGCAAGGGTGCGTACACATGAATATTTCCATCGGCAACGACTTCTGCGCCCTGATTTACCATGGCTAAAAGCACCAGATCACTGCCCCGTGCATACACTTTTTGGCCTGAACGCAAAGGCTTGTCGATCACCATGGTGAGCGGACCCGGCACTTCCCGAATCAATTGGGCGGGGGCCTCGACTGCTGTTTCCTGCACCTCGACTGGGCGGGCTTTGCTGCGGACCACCTCGGGCGGTGCTTCTGCCAAACCAAGCGACTGACACATACCGGACCACGCCGACGGAGCGCCGCGCAGTGCTACGGGAACCAGACGACAACTTCGGACAACCCGCAAAAGTCCGTCCAAAGAGACATAAGGCGCCTCAGTGGCAAACACAGATACATCGATTACTACGGGATCGTTGTCAAAAAATTCCGCGTTTTCGCTTTGAGCACCAAATCGCCGACCCAGTTCCGTTTCCACGGCCAGCAGGTCAGTCACTTTGAGTACCAGCGCGATCAGCGGCAGGTGGGCACTTTTAATTTCAAAATTTGCCGGTGCCGAGGTGGTTGTTTTGCCTGCTGGCTGATCTGACATGGGTGAAAGTTTCGTACTGACTGCGGAGATGCAGGCAAATCTTACTTGATCGGACCCATGCAGCCAGTCAAATCGTCCATAACTTTTTGATTTTATTTGGTGGTGGGCATTCTGTTTTAACTCTTCTTCTTTTTTAGTAATGAAAACTAGTAGTAGTAGGTAGAGGGATCTGTCTTTATGTGGAAAAGTCAACTTTTCCTTTTGATATCAATAACTTATGGATATTCAACCAATGTGGGTGGATGTGCTTTTTTGTTGTCTGGTCAGCATGAACAGTTTTAAGGAATTTGAGCAAGCTGTGGATAACTAGTATGTTATGCAAAATCTATGCACAGATTTATGCGTTGACATGGGCTGCGGTTAGACTGCGGAATTCTTCGCCGGATTGCTCTACCATAGCGTGCTGTACACCTGTACTTTTGCTGTTTGGGCGGGTCAATGGCGTGTCTTTTAGGTAATGTCTTATGAACGAAAAGAAATCTTTTGAAGTTGCGCGCGAAACGTTGAAGCAGCTGACTGCACGCAAATTACCCCCAACGCCGGGCAACTACAAGACAATTTACAACGAAATAGCGGGTATTCCGTCGGTAGAAGCCTTTCCTGTTCGGGAACTTAAAGACATAGCCCAGGCTTTGCCAGCCAAGACGCCAGGTCAGCAACGCCAGCGAGGACTTTTGGAGTCGGCAATTGACCGCATGCAGTGGGAAGGCATCAAAAACGCGCTGGTTGCCTACGGTGGCTTTGTTCCCCAAGGTGGCGCAGGTGCAAGTGACACGATGGCTGCAGCCGCAACAGGTGTCGCGAGCCCTGCCGCCGGCGCTGTGCCCGGGTTGAGCTCGGAATTTTTGTTGCAGATTGCCAAGTTGATTGAATATGCGCAGCCGGCTCTGGGATCCGACGATCAGCATTTCAGCGAGCAGACAGCGAATCTTCTGAAGGCAATGCGCTTGTCAGGCGCTGACATCACCGCGGTCAAATTGATGTTGGCGAACTATAGCCACCGCCTGTCTTTTGTAGCCGAAGACCAAGCGGAAATAAAGAGCGTTTTGCTCAAGTTGTTGCATCTGGTGTTTGAGAATATTCGGGATATCAGCATCGATGAGCAATGGCTCAAGGGCCAGATGGACGCTTTGATGGCGGTGGCACAACCACCCTTGAGTTTGCGCAGTCTGGATGATGTGGAGCGACGGCTTAAGGATGTCATCTTCAAGCAGCGCGATGCCAAAGAAAAATCTCTGCTCGCGCAGGATGAGATGCGCCAGATGCTGGCGACCTTTATTGACCGCTTGTCAGAGATGACGGTGTCCACCGGCTCCTTTCAGGAAAAACTGGAAGACAGCGCGCGCCTGATTGAACAGGCCAAATCCATTGCGGAAATCGCACCGGTACTCAAGGATGTTGTTGGTGCTACGCGCACCATGGCACAAGACAGCAAAACAGCACGTGACGAATTGCGCACAATGCGCGAGCAGGCTACCAATACGCAGGCTGAAATCGTCAAGCTGCATCAGGAACTCGACCGCGTCAGTGTTCAGGCGCGCCATGATCCTTTGACGGGGGCCCTTAACCGCAAAGGCCTCGAAGAGGCCCTGGAGCGAGAAATCTCGACGGTGCGTCGTAAAGAAACACCTTTATGTGCAGCATTGCTGGACATCGATAATTTTAAAAAAATCAACGACACACTAGGGCATACCACGGGCGACGAGGCGTTGAAACATCTGGCCAATGTAGCTCGTGAATGCATGCGTCCGCAGGACACCTTGGCGCGTTTTGGTGGTGAAGAGTTTGTGATCCTGCTGCCGGATACCCCGTTGGACAAGGGAATCGAGGCAATGACCCGTTTGCAGCGGGAACTAACGAAACGGTTTTTTCTGGCCGGCACGGAGAAGTTGCTGATCACGTTCAGCGCCGGTGTTGCCCAACTGTCCAATGACGAGGCCGGTATGGATGCCATCCGACGCGCCGATCAGGCGATGTACCTTGCCAAGCGGGCCGGCAAGAATCGCGTCCTGGGCGCCTGATTGTTTGAAATTGAGAGGACACTTTTAATGTTGTATTTGATCGCCGGACTGGTTGTTTTTTTAGGGTCACATTCCGTACGTATATTTGCAGAAACATGGCGTAGCCGCACTGTCCAAAATATGGGCGAAAAATCGTACAAAGGCATGCTGTCGCTGGTGGCATTGGCGGGCTTTGCTTTGCTGGTGTGGGGATTTGGTGTCGCCCGTGAAGCTCCGACCATGCTGTGGAACCCGCCGGTGGCGATGCGCCACATTGCCGCCCCTTTGACCTTGATGGCTTTTATTTTTCTGGCTTCAGCATACGGCCCGCCGAACGCGATCAAGGCGCGTGTTGGCCATCCCATGCTGCTGGCCGTAAAAACTTGGGCGTTGGCCCATTTGATGGCCAATGGAAGTGTGGCTCACCTCATTTTGTTTGGTTCTTTTCTGGTGTGGGCCGTGCTGGCTTTTATCGTGGCTCGCAAGCGTGACCGTGCTCAAAATGTTCAGCCGGTGATTGCGACGACCCGCGGAACGGTCATGGCGGTCGCTGTGGGCGTGCTGAGCTGGGCGCTGTTTACTTTCTGGCTGCACGGGCTGTTGATTGGCGTCAAGCCGTTTGGCTGAGATGTTTTAGCGGGTCAGAAACCATTGAATGACCAGTTTGGCGGCAAATCCCACCATGCCAAAAGCCAGGCCGAGAAAGATCACGAAGGTTCCGAACTTTCCGGCCTTGGATTCCCAGGCAAGCTGCCCGATGATGAACAGCATGTAGAGCATGAAGGCGCCCACCCCGAATGTGAGCCCGAAAGCCGACAGTTGTTCTTCGCTGAATCCGAACATCAGAGTGCTTTAAAGCGGCTGTCAGGCGCTGATGCGGGTTCCCGCAGCGGCAGCATCGAGGCATCTACAAGATCACGGTAGGCGTGCCAGCTGGCGTGTCCCAGCATCGGGATAACCAGAACCAGACCGATCATTAAAGATGCGATACCCAACAGCGTAAAACCCATCAGCAAGCTGGCCCAAAAAGCCATGGGCAACGGGTTGGCCAGCACCGTTTTCCAGCTGGTCAGGATGGCTTGCAACAGGGGTAAGCGGCGATCCAGCAGCAGCGGCATGGCCACCACGCTGGAGGCAAACATGGGCGCTGCCATGACGCCACCAAGCGCCAGCCAAAGCGAAAACAACTGGCTGTCCGGGTTGAGCATGACGTGGTGCACAAAGTCCAGTGGCGTATGGATGGGCATTGGCGCCAGCAGCGTGATCAGAGCAGCCGAAGTCAATACCCACCCTGTTGCTGCCAATCCGAGCAGTACGCCAAATTGCACCATGCACCAATATTCGTTGCCCCATTTGTTGAAGCTGCTGTGGTGCCAGTTCAGCCAGGTTTTCGTGACAACAGCAAAGTTGGGTTTTTCTTTGCGTTCAATCGCGCGGCTCAGGGCATAAAGGCTGGTGGCCAATGCCGGGGCAACCACCAGAAAACCTGACAACGATCCTGCCAGGAGCCAGAACCGGTTGTGCGCCACCAGTACGATACTGATGCCAGCAACGCTCAGTGCCAGACCATGTGCGATGCTGGGCCAGCCCGCACGTGCAATGTCTCTCCAGCCCAATACCAGCCACACCAAGGGCTGCATCAGGCCGATGGTTTTGATGTGGGGCGTGCTGTTGTTGGGCTGCATGGCGACTCCCATGCAGTTTAAACCGGTGATGCTTGTGCGCTGCGGTTCTACATGTCCGGGTGGTGGTGGTGGTGCATCATTTTGCTGTGTTCTTCGTCAGCAATTTTTTTCTGTTCCGGGGTCAGGGTGGCGTAAAAAGTCTTGATGGCCTCATCGCGTTTGTCCATGGCGGCGTCCATGGCGGCCATGCGCTCCTTGCGGAAAGCGCGCATTTTGTCGATGCGCTCGGGCAATGCAAGCTTTTCCATGTCGGCGTGATCCGGGCGCTTGGCTTTCATTTCACCGGACGGTTTCATGGCGTTGGCAAATGTGGTCCAAGCTGCTTCCTGCGAAGGGGCGAGCTTGAGTTTGGCTTTGAAGTCGGCCAGGTGGCGATTGACCATTTGCTCCATTTTGGCCGGGTCCATGTGTCCCATGTTGCCGTCGGAGCTTTGAGCCAGGGCCGCGACTGTGGCACCTGTCAGTGCGCCAGCGACGAGGAGGGAAGCGATTAGTTTTTTCATGTTGAGTCCTTGATTTTCAGTGGGGCCCGCAGACGCTTGTGGTCGTATGGGTGGGCAAAGTTTCGGTGGTTCTTGTATCAGGTGCATTGCGCCGCAATAAGAGTTTGTAAAGTAATTCGTTTTGCAGCCCGGGCTCGACATCGCGTCAGCGTTGACAATATGGCCGCGCCGCGTAATTGGTTTATCGACGGTGTTTGTCTATAAAGGGGTCGCGTGTTCAAGAACGTAATGATGTACCGTCTGGTGTCGCCATGGCAGGTTGATGCAGCGGTTTTGGAAGGGGCTCTGCAGGAGGCCCGTTTTGTGGAGTGTGGAGCAAGTCAGGAAAAAGCAGTGGGCTGGGTTGAACCCCGAGGTGTTGAACATGGCCCCTTGCTGGAGATTGTGGGCGGTCAGTGGATCATGAAGCTGATGTTCGAGGCCAAGGTCATACCGGGCTCGGTTGTCAAGCGCAAAGCAGATGAGCAGATACAGCATATTGAAACCACCACCGGTCGCAAACCGGGTCGCAAAGAGATTCGCGATATTCGTGAAGATGCACGTTTGTCGCTGTTGCCCATGGCATTCACAAAGCAGGCAACGGCATTGGTATGGGTCGATCCCAAGGCCGGGTTATTGGTGCTCGACGCTGCCAGCCAGGCCAGGGCCGACGAGGTGCTCACCTGTCTGGTAAAGGCAGTGAGCGGCCTGGCCGTGCAAATGGTTGACACCCGGATTTCGCCAGCCGCAGCGATGGCAATGTGGTTGTCCACCAAAGAGGCGCCACCTGCTTTCAGCGTTGACCGCGAGTGTGAACTCAAGGCCGCGGATGAGTCGAAAGCAGTGGTCCGGTACACCCGCCACGCGCTGGACACGGATGAGGTGGCGCACCACATTGCCCTTGGCAAGATGCCCACCCGCCTGGCCATGACCTGGAGTAGCCGTGTTTCGTTTGTCTTGACCGAAGCGTTGCAGCTCAAAAAAGTCGCTGTGCTGGATGTCGCGCTGGAAGCGGCTACGGCGCTGGCCTCGGACGGAAAGGACGACAATTTTGATACCGACGTGGCAATAGCAACCGGTGAACTTAAGCAGCTGATTCCGGAGCTGCTCGAAGTGCTTGGTGGTGAGAGTGCATCACCGGCTGCACCGGCCTGATCAGTTGGCCTGTTTTTGTGCGCCGCTGTTCATGCGGCCGTTCTGAAAGTCTTCTACGGCGGCAATCAACTCTTCGCGGGTGTTCATGACAAAGGGGCCGTATTGGGCAATGGGCTCTTTCAAGGGACGCCCGGCAATCAGCAGCGCGCGGGCGCCCTGTGCCCTGATGCGCACCGCGTCGCCTGTGTTGTCGAAAATCGCCATCCGCTGGCTTGGAACGGCCGTTGGATGGCCCTGCGCGTCCATGATGTTGGCCTGTCCACGGTAGGCGTACAAAAAAGCGTTGTAGCCGGCCGGTATGTCTTGCAGGAAATCGGCGCCTGCGGCGGGAAAGTGCAGGTCAAGGTAGAGCGTGTCCGTTGGGTGTGTTGTAGCGGGACGGTGCATGGCGCCTTTGACGCCATGGCTTGATCCCGAGATCACCCGTACCAGCACGCCACCGGGCGAGCCATCCGGGTTTGGCGTGGGCGTGGTCAATTCTGGAACGTTTGCGCTTTGAATGTCGCGGTAAGAGGGCCGGCATAGCTTGTCTTTGGCGGGCAAGTTAAGCCAGAGTTGAAAGCCCTCCATCACGCCGGCTTCCTGTTCTGGCATTTCGCTGTGTACCAAGCCGCTGCCCGCAGTCATCCATTGCACCCCGCCGTTTTGCAGCAGGCCTTCATTGCCTGCGCTGTCCTTGTGGCGCATGCGCCCGGCGATCATGTAGGTAACGGTTTCAAAGCCGCGGTGCGGGTGGTCAGGAAATCCTGCGCCGTAGTCGTCCGGGTTGTCGCTGGCAAAGTTGTCCAGCATCAAAAAGGGGTCCAGGCGGTGTTGCAGGTCCTGCGTCAGCACGCGCGTGAGTTTGACGCCGGCGCCGTCCGATGTGGGCGTGCCGCGGACCAAACGTTCGACACCGCGAAAGTTTGGGGCGGTGTCGGTAAAGGATTGCGGCATCTGTGATTCCCCGGGTGTTAATTTTGCAGAGATTGGGATAAAACTTTGTGTCTCAAGGGCTGACCCGCGTCAATCGGGCCGGACAAGACAAATCTTGTTGTGTGGCAATAACTTTGGAACAATCCGCCGGTACCATCGGTTAACAACCCATCACTATAAAACCTTGCAGGAGTTCCCATGTCAATGCTGTCAATGATGCGGATGTTTTCTATCCGGATTCGTATGGTGGGGGCGATCGGTGTGGTGCTTGTTTTGTTATCGATGCTCGGCGGCGCCGGTATGTGGGGCATGTTTCGCATTCAGACCCTGAGCCAGAACTTTATTGACAACACTTTTTCCGATGCAGGGCATCTGTCCCGTTTGCAGTTTGAACTCGGTCGAGTGCTGATCCGTCAAAAGGAAATGATCATTGAGTATGAGAAACCGCTGGCCGTCAAGGCCACGATGAAGCTCTGGAGCGAAAGCCTTGATCGTGCAACTGCGCAGTGCGACTCATTGGCAGGTTCTGGCAGTGCGGAGGTCAAGCAGGCATCGGAGGACATCAAAAAGCAGCTTACCGCATACGCTGCCGCCTTCAAACCGGTGGCAACCGAGCTGGACAACGGCTTCGTGACCAACGCGACCAATGGTTCGGCCATGGCCGAAAAGGCCGATCAGGCTTTTGCCGAACTGGAAAAGCAGTTGCAAAAGCTTGAAGATGTGGTGAACCGCGAAGCAGGTACCGCGATGTCAGACCAGGAAAGCGCGAGCGAGACGACCAAAAAGTTGTTTGCCTTGGCGGTGGTAGTCATGGTGTTGGTCGTGGTGCCGCTGACCTGGCTCAATATGCAGGCAATTTGTAAACCGCTGGAGCAGGCGCGTGAAATTGCACAGTCCATTTCCAGTGGTGATTTGTCTTTTGACATTCGGGTGGAAGGCAAAGATGAGGTCGCTGATTTACTGCGGTCTCTGGAGACCATGCGCAGAAGTCTTGCCGGAACCGTGGGTGACTTGCGGGAAGCCAGTGAAAGCATTGCGTCGGCCAGCCAGGAGATTGCCTCCGGGAACCAAGATTTGTCGTCGCGCACCGAGCGCGCTGCAGGCAACGTGCAGTCCATGGCCTCGTCGATTGCCGAACTGCTCAGCACACTGCAGCAAACGGCGTCGTCAGCGCAAAGCGCCAACCAGCTTGCCAGTGCTGCCTCCAGCCAGGCGACCCTGGGCGGGCAAAAAGTATCCCATGTGGTGACCAGCATGCATGAGATTTCGGCGTCCAGCCGCAAGATCGGTGACATCATTGGCCTCATCGATTCCATCGCGTTTCAGACCAACATTCTGGCCCTCAATGCGGCGGTGGAAGCAGCCCGCGCGGGTGAGCAGGGCCGCGGCTTTGCGGTGGTTGCCAGCGAAGTGCGTTTGCTGGCGCAGCGCTCGGCCCAGGCCGCCAACGACATCAAGGGCCTGATTCAAGCCAGCGTCAGTGCAGTCGATGGCGGTGTTCATCTGGCGGAAGAGGCGGGTGCTGCGATGATGGAGATGGTCGGTGGTGCTCAAAAGGTGGGCGGCATCATTGCAGAAATCTCGACGGCATCGAGCGAGCAGTCGATCGGGATCTCCGGAGTCAATGAAACTGTCCACGAGATAGACCAGATGACCCAGCAAAACGCGGCGCTGGTGGAGCAGTCGGCAGCGGCCGCCGAGTCGTTGCAGGAGCAAGCCGATCGCCTGGCCGAAGTCGTGCGCAAGTTCAAGCTGCGCGCTGGAACGTCAACCGCCAACCCTGCTTTGCGCTTGACCTGAGTTGACATGTGTCAACCTCGCCACTCCCATCCTGTGAGACTCTAGGCGAATTACCCGAAGGAGAAGCGCCATGAACCCCACCACTTTGCGAATCATTCGTGACGAGCACGCCACGCTCAGCGCGATGTTGCAGTCGATGGAAATGATGATCAAGCGCGGCCCGCATGATGCACCCGAGCAATTCTTTGATGTCCTGCGCGCGATGCTGTTTTACATTGATGAATTTCCCGAGCGGCTACACCATCCCAAAGAAACGGAATTGCTGTTTCCCAGGGTTGCGCAGCATGCACCGGAAATACAAGCCACTCTGGACAAATTGTCGGCGGACCACGCCATCAGCGAAGTTGCAGTGCGCGAGCTTCAGCACTTGCTGCTGGCCTGGGAGTTGGTGGGGGAGTCGCGGCGACAAAAGTTTGAAGATGCGGCCCGGGGATACATCGCGCAATATCTGGTACACATGCGGCTTGAGGAGTCGGTGGTATTACCCGCCGCAGAGCGGGTGCTGGATGCTGCGGATTGGCATGCGCTGGACCATGCGTTTGGCAGTAACCACGACCCCTTGGCAGGAGGTCAGGCCCGTGATCCGGTTTATGACCGGTTGTTCACACGCATTGTGATGCGGGCACCGGCGCCCATCGGCGTGGGTTGATGCAGACGCAAGCCTCGCCACATCGACTCATGGCCTTGGCCTTTGCGATGTCGCTGGGTGCTGCGATTTCACTGGGAATCACGCGTTTTTCGTACGGTTTGCTGCTGCCCCCCATGCGCCATGACCTGAACTGGTCCTACGCCCTGGCAGGCGCAATGAACACGGCCAATGCTGGGGGATATTTTCTTGGTGCCGTTGCCACACCGGTGTTGATGCGCTGGTTTGGAGCGTCTCTGGTTTTGATGGTCGGGGCGGCGTTGGCCAGCGGCTTTATGGTGCTCAGCGGTTTCTTAACCGATGTCCAACCGCTTTTGATTCTGCGCTGTCTGGCGGGGTTTGCCAGTGCTTTGCTGTTCGTGGCCGGCGGTTTGCTGGCGGCGCGTCTGGGCGCCCGTAATCCCTTGCGCGCTGGCTTGCTGTTGGGGGTTTATTACGGGGGCACGGGTATTGGCGTTGCGATCTCCAGCTTTGTGGTTCCCTGGGTTTTGCAGGCCACTGCCGACCAGCTGCATGGCTGGCGCTGGGCCTGGTGGGCGTTGGGTGGACTCTGCGTATTGGCCTCTGGCGTGCTG
>CAIOLZ010000262.1 GCA_903859265.1 uncultured beta proteobacterium | reverse complement strand
TCGTATCTGCAGTTCCCGCTCGCCGCCGCGAACGCCATGATTCTGCTTGCACTGGTGCTGATGATCATCTGGGCCCTGACCCGCATGGTCGATATCCGCAAGGAGCTGTAAATGCAGTCCCCCAACGACAAACGGCCTGCCGCATTCTGGTTTCTGGCGCTTTTCTTTGCCGCTTATGTGCTGTTTTTGTACGGCCCGATGCTGGTCATTGTGATCTTGAGTTTCCAGGGGCCAGAGGGCGGTTTGACGTTCCCGTTGCGGGGGCTATCCACCCACTGGTTCCACAAGCTGGCGCAGGGGCTGGGCACCGTGGACATTGCCTCCGCACTGCAACGCTCGCTGGCTCTGGGGCTGGTGGTTATGGCTCTGACCGTGGTGTTTTCGGTGCTGGCTGGCCTGGCGTTTCGCAAGCGACTGGCGGGTGGCAATGCGCTGTTTTTTGTGGTGGTGGCGAGTTTGATCATGCCGTCCATCATTGTCTCTCTGGGTATCGGCCTGGAATTCCGCTTGCTCGACAGCGCAGTGAAAGCCGGCCTTGAATACCTTGGCTTTCAAAGTACGTTGGAGAACTATGGCACGGCGATGGGTTTGTTCAGCTCTGCGATGGGCGCGCATCTGACCTGGACCTTGCCCTTTGGGCTCTTGATCATGTTCGCGGTGTTCAACCGGTTCAACCCCGCATACGAAGAAGCAGCGCGTGACCTCGGCGCAACGCCCTGGCAGGGTTTTCGCCATGTGGTGCTGCCGCTGATTGCGCCGTCGCTGGTCGGTATCGGCATGTTCGGCTTTACCCTGAGCTGGGACGAAATTGCGCGCACCTCGCAGGCCATTGGCGACGTCAATACGCTGCCGCTGGAGTTGCAAGGCCTCACCACCACAGTCACCACGCCCGCCATCTATGCGCTGGGCACGGTGACCATGGTGGTGTCGTTTGTGGTGATGGGGCTCACCCTTGGTCTGTCCCGATTACTGGCCAGCCGGCAGAAATCGCGGCGCGTTTGAATCATGGAGACCTCATCCGTGATCGACGCGCAGCCGCTGACTGAAAACGAAATTTATGAGCGGATGGTGACGACCATTCTTGACCACCGCTTGCCGCCGGGTACCAAACTGGTGGAAGACCGGCTGGCAAGCGCATTCGGAGTCTCGCGCACGCGCATCCGTCCGGTGCTGGTGCGGCTCGCCAACGAACAGATCGTTACCCTCACGCCGAACCGGGGCGCCACGGTGGCGCAGCCTACCGAGAGCGAAGCGCGCGAGGTGTTTCAGGTGCGCCGGCTGATCGAACCCACGCTGATCGAGTGCTTCATCGATCAGGCCAGTGCGCAGGACATTGCGACGCTAACCGCCTGCATTGCTGCCGAGGAAGCAGCGAGGGCCTGTGGCGACATGCGCCGGGCGATCCGTTTGTCGGGCGACTTTCATCTGCACATCGCCAACGCCGCCAAGCACCAGACCCTGGGGCGCATCCTGCGTGAACTGGTGTCGCGAACGTCTCTGATTCTGATGACCTACGGCACGACCTCGGTGTTGGGTCCTTCACAGGGCCGCACGGATGCTGCGGCCTGCGGTTGCCGTGAGCACCGCGCTTTGCTGGACGCCATCCGGCTGCGCGACCCGCGCGAAGCCGCACGCCTGATGCAGGAGCATCTGGAACAACTCGAGTTGCAGTTGCAGTTTGACGAGCCTGCGGCCGATGCGCCGGATCTGATGGCGCTGTTCGGAGCCGTGGATGCCTAGGTTGTTGCTGATCAACCCGAACACCTCGGGGTCGGTCAGCGACTTGTTGCAGTCCCATGCACAGCGTGTTGCAGGGCCGGGCCATACCGTGCACACGGTGACCGCACGCTTCGGCGCGCCCTACATCGCGTGCGAAGCCAGCTACGCGGTGGCCGGTCATGCGGTACTCGATGCCTGGGCGCAGTCGGTGGTGGATCACCCGGCGCAAAAGGGCCCTGCTGGGCAGGGCTGGGACGCCGTTTTGATTGCCTGCTTCGGCGACCCGGGTTTGTTGGCATTGCGTGAATCTGCCGATGTGCCAGTCACCGGTTTGGCGGAAGCTGCTTTCAGGGAAGCCGCTTTGCTGGGCCGGTTTGCGATTGTTACCGGCGGCCAGCGCTGGGGGCCGATGCTCCAGCGCCTGGCGCATGCATTGGGTTTTGGAGACCAGATCTGCGGCATCCACACGGTGACGCAAAGCGGTGCAGAACTGGCGCGCGATCCGGTGGCGGCGCAG
>CAIOLZ010000261.1 GCA_903859265.1 uncultured beta proteobacterium | reverse complement strand
TCGGCATCGAGCCTGCCGGCGGCGACCTCGCGCCGGAGTTCGGCGTTACATTCTTCCTCCGTCCAGATGCGGTTGTAGGACCTGCGGTTGGAAAGCGCGTCGTACACATCGGCCACGGCAATAATGCGCCCCTCCAGAGGGATGGCGTCCATGGTCAGGTGCTTCGGGTAACCCGACCCGTCGCCCCGCTCGTGGTGCGTGGTGATGATGTTGCGCATGACCCGGGTGGACAGGCTGTCCTCCAGATTGAGGTCAAGCGCCATCTTGTTGACGATTTTTTCTCCGAGTTCAACGTGGCTGCGCATGATGACCCATTCAGCCTCGTCGAGCTTGCCGGGCTTGAGCAGCACAGCGTCAGAAATGCCGACCTTGCCGATGTCGTGCAATGGCGCGAACAGTTGCACATACTCCACATATTCGTCATTGAGCTGGTATTTGGGTGCCAGTGCTTTGACCATGATGCGGCTGTAGTTGGAGACCCGCTGCAGGTGCATACCGGTTTCCGGGTCTCGCTGGCGTGCCAATCCCACGGCAACCTGTACGCTGCGAATAACGCCGCTTGAAACCTTTATTTGCAGCATAAAAATCTGCGCCATCAGGCTCGCGAAGGTTTCCAGCTCGGATGCCACTTCCGGCGTAAAAACATCAGGCAGTTTGGCGTCAAAAAACATGAAGGCCAGCAGCACGTCACCTTGAAAAATCGGCACCGTGTAGCTTGCGTGGTAACCCCTGTCTTTCAGCCAGGCGGTGTGGGTGGTATCGGCAAAAAAGGTTTCTCCAATGTCGCCCACGACGCGGGTTTGGCGTGACTTTGCCAGCGCCGCAAGCGAGGGCACGTCTGCCAAACGTGCCTGATAGCGTTGCAGTGGCTGCTGGTCCTCGTTGCTGCCCACAAACGTTTTGAGAAGGTCGGAAGACGGCTCGTACAAAGCCATGGCGATCCGCGCCACGAACGGGTATCGGATCGCAATGAGCTTGTGCACCGAGTGCAGCTGTTGTGTCAGGTCGTTGAGCACGTGCGTATGTCAGGAGGGCAAGTGAAAAACCTGCACCGAACGTGCCAAGGTCACGGCACTGCCGTTGAGTTCGTTGGAGGAGGCCGCAGACTCTTCCACCAGCGCTGCATTTTGCTGGGTCACGGTGTCGAGCTGTGTCACGGCTTCATTGACCTGCGCAATACCGGTGGCCTGCTCCTTGGTAGCGCTGGTGATGAGTTGAATCAGGTCGCCCACTTCGCGCACCGCGATCACCACGTTGTCGATGGTTCGGCTTGCTGTTTGCATTTGTTGCGTGCCGATGCTGATCTGGCTGGCCGACTCGGCAATCAGTTCCCGGATCTCTTTGGCGGCTACCGCACTGCGCTGTGCCAGCGCGCGCACCTCGGTGGCGACAACGGCAAAGCCACGCCCCTGCTCACCGGCACGGGCGGCCTCCACCGCGGCATTGAGCGCCAGAATATTGGTCTGGAAGGCAATCCCCTCAATCGTGCCGATGATTTCCCGCACCTTGGACGAGGACTGGTCAATCGCCTGCATGGCCTCGCCGACTTTGTGCACTGCAGCGCCGCCGGCACTCACGATTTCATTGCTTTCAGCGCTTTTCAGTGCCACCTGGGCGGCTGTGTCCGCGGTTTGTTTTACGGTACTCGATAGCTCCTCCATCGACGCCGCGGTTTCCTCCAGACTGCTGGCCTGGGACTCGGTGCGAGCCGAAAGGTCCAGCCCGCCCGAAGCAATTTCAGAGGCTGACCGGGTAAAGCTGGTGATCTCCGTGCGGACGTCGCCCACCACCGCCTGCAAATTGATTTGAATCTGCCGCAGGCTGCCAAGCAAGGGCCCCAAAGGTGCCGGGAAGTCGGTGTGCACGTCGCTTGTCAGGTTACAGCCCGCCAGCGAATTGGCGAACTGCTGGGCTTGCTCCACTGCCCCGAGAAAGCGCGCTTTGAACCACGTCAAAACGATCCCGGTGCCAGCCAGCAAGGCCGCCAGTTGCAGCGCAACTTCGGTCACGGTGTGTGTGCCGAGCAGCAATGGCAGCATGCCCAGAGCCACCATGACCGCCATGGCCATTGAAAGCCGAACCATCAAAGACAAGCG
Organism: uncultured beta proteobacterium; assembly: GCA_903859265.1. Taxonomy (GTDB): domain Bacteria; phylum Pseudomonadota; class Gammaproteobacteria; order Burkholderiales; family Burkholderiaceae_C; genus Allorhodoferax. Next base: position 2,881 of record CAIOLZ010000261.1, on the reverse strand, counting down.
GTGCAGCCAGCCGCCGATTCCGCGCAAGCCGCGGTACCTCACCTCACCGCTTTTCAGATACACCGATTGCGCCTTGCCTTGGTCGGCAAGCTTGAGTTGCGCGTACACCGCTTCTGCGGACTGGACATCCTTGCGTGAGGGTTTGATGCGCACCGACATATAGCCGACGGGCTTGCCGTTTTTGAGAATCGGAGTCACATTGGCTTGCACCCAGTAATGGTCGCCATTGGCCCTTCGGTTTTTGACGAGGCCGGTCCAGGGCTTGCCGCGCCCGATGGTGCTCCACATATCCTTGTAGGCGGCCGGCGGCATGTCGGGATGGCGCACTATGTTGTGGTTTTGCCCGATCAAATCGTCGTAGGAGAATCCGCTGACCTCGACAAATGCATGGTTGCAATGGGTGATGATGCCTTTGGCATCGGTCATGGATACCAGCATTTGCGCGGCCGGGTAGTCGTATTCATGCTGCGTAACCGGAAGATTTGTTCTCATTGAGATCCCCTTGAATTGATCGGTGCCTGTTCAATGCATCAACCGTTTTTCGATCAATTTGTCAATCAATGGAAACAGGTCGCTGGCAAAGTTGGATTTGCTGACAAAGCCGTCTGCGCCCAACTTTTTTGCCTTGGATCGGTAGGCTTCACCATCGTGCATGGATAAAAAAATGACGGTGGGTGGCCTTGCCAAGTCCAGCACCAGGCTGGCAATTTCAAATCCGTTCATGCCATGCAAGCCGATATCCATGAGGACCAGTTGGGGGTGGAGCTTCAAAATCTGGGAAATGGCTTGCGGACCGTTGATCGCGTGTCCTACCAGCTTGACGCCGTTGACCAGGGATAAAAAATCCTTGACCGCGGTCGCAAACACGAAGTTGTCTTCGACCAGAAGGATTTCGAGTGGTTCGTATGGATGTGCCTTGGGCATGCAGAAAATGTAAGACGCGCTGACGCGGCAAACAATCAGGCTGATGCCTGAGGCAGCCTCAGGTAAATACCTTAGATGCTGCCCGCAGCGGGCGTTAGCGGGCAGGAAAGCAGCACCCGCGCGCGGCCATCTTCGCGGTTGCCGATATCGATGGTGGCGCCAATCAACAAGGCCCTTTCGCGCATTCCGGCCAATCCCATGCTTTGCCCAACTGACTGTTTTTTCTGCACCACTTGTACGTCATACCCGACCCCGTTGTCGGACACCGCCAGCGTCAGGGCAGAGTCGCTGCGTGTCAGCTCGATATACGCGTGGTCCGCACGTGAATGCCGTTGTATGTTGGTGATCGCCTCTTGCGCTACCCGAAAAAAACTGGTCTCAATCACCGTGGGCAGGCGCTCTGTACCGAGGTTGGACTTCAGCGCGAAGACGATATCGCCGGTATCAGCCTGCTGTTCCACCATCCATTCCAGTGCTGCGAGCAGGCCCAGATCGTCGAGCAATCCGGGACGCAGGGAGAGCGCCAGATTGCGCACCTTTTCAATTGCATCGTCGATGATTGCGACGGTTTTTTGGTCGAAACTCTCCAGCCTGGAGGCATCCAGAGACTTGCGGGTTTGAAGGTTGATTTTGATGGCGGTGAGCGATTGGCCCAACTCATCGTGCAGTTCGAGTGCGAGCTTGCGGCGTTCTGATTCCTGTACCTCGATCACGCGCTGGGCCATCAGCTTGAGCTGGCGCGCGTCCTCGCCCATGGTGCGCTCGGCATTGGATTTGTAGAGCGCCATTTCCAGTACCGTACGCAGCTCGCGTTCGGAAAATGGCTTGAGGATGTAGCCGTAGGGCTCAGTCAGCTTGGCGCGCTCGAGCACGTCGTCGGCGGCGAATGCGGTCAAAAAAACGACCGGAATTTTCAACTCGGTGCGGATTATCTGTGCCGCCTCGATGCCATCCATCGGACCTCTCAGGTGTACGTCCATCAGGACCAAATCGGGCGGTGCGGTGCGCAGGCTCTCCAGCGCTTCTTCAGCGCTGCCGCAGTGTCCGACCGGGGCATAGCCCATTTCAGCGAGTTGAAGGCGGATGTCGCGCGCCACGATCATCTCGTCTTCGACGACAAAAATTCTTGCTTTGACGGCAGGATGGTTCATTCGCAATCGGGTGCAAATTCAATCGTAAAGGCAGCGTCAGGCCCGGGTCCGATGGTGAGCTTGGCGGCGAGTTGCTGCGACAGATCGGACACCAGTTGCAGCCCCAGGGACTCCGTCTTGCGGAGGTCAAAATCGGCGGGCAGACCCACGCCGTTGTCGCTAACCGTCAGGCACACCCTGCCACCGTCGATACGATGCAGGCCCACCCTGATCAGGCCAATGCGCCCGGCTGGGAATCCGTGCTTGAAGGCATTGGAAAACAGTTCATAAAAAATCAGTCCACAAGGCGTGGCCTGCTCCATGCTGACGTTGACCGGTTGTGTATCGAGTACAAGGTTGATGCGTGAGTCGCTGTCGGCCAGAGCCCTGACCAACTCATTGGCCAGTTGCCCGATGAACGCACCGAGGTCGATGGATGCATAACTCTCGGAACGGTACAAAGACTCGTGCAGCATTGCCATCGAACGGATTCGCCATCGCATATCGTTGAGCGCGTTGGCAACTTCCGTTGCACCGACGCGATGTGCTTCGAGCCTGAGCAGGCTGCTGATAACCTGCAAGTTGTTTTTCACCCGGTGGTTGACTTCTTTGAGCAGGGCATTCTTGTCCTTCACCAGTTTGTTCAAGGCCTGGACCGACTTCATTTGCGAGGTAATGTCATACAGAACCACCAGGTGTTCCCCGTTAGAGGTGTGCGCCAGTTTGTCCGCGCTCGCCAGTACCTGACGGTCAGTTCCGTCGAGGCACCGCACCTGAGTCTGCATGGGCCGAAAGCCCTCGCCGGTCGCATTGACCCGGGCCATTTC
>CAIOLZ010000260.1 GCA_903859265.1 uncultured beta proteobacterium | reverse complement strand
GTCCAGTTAAAAATCACCGCGCCCAGGGTCACAAAAGCCCCCGTGGACAACCAAATCGATTGCTCCATCCGGGATTGCGGACTCAGTAACTCAAACGCCGCCCAAATTAGCACCGGCAATAAAGTGCCCACCAAAAAGACCAGCGGCAGTTTGCGCCAGATTTCCCACTCGAGGCCACTTGCACTGCGCCGCGAGCCTTCCAGGATATTGAACCAGTTCATGGCGGCTAAGGCTAACATTTCGTAAACAATTCGACATGATTGAAATCAAATTGCCCCTAGCATCTGCTATTAGAGGCCAATAGACGCATTCTCTTGTATGCGCTCGGGATCAGTCCGCGGTTGCGCTTTCTCAAACCGATCCAGCATTGTCGCAAACGGACTAATCCCATCCTGTGAAGTACCCGCATCCAAGGTCCGCGAGTTTTGCAGCCAATGTTCAAGCTCGTCTCGATTGATCTCACCTTTGTGCTGCAAAGTTCTTGCAATTTTCAGCAGCAGCGCCCGGTTTTGTGACAGCAAGGTTTGGGCGCGCTGCAACTGTTCTTGCATCATCGATTCCATCACCAAATTGGTCGGCATGATGTCGGTATTGACTGCATCAGACTCATCGGAAACCCGGTCCGTGCGACTGAGCCGATCAGCAAGTCCCGAGTAGCGGACAAACTGGGCAATGGTTTGCGTGGCGTGCTTGATGTCGCTGGCTGAACCAGACGTGACTTGATCTTCACCAAAAACCATGCGCTCAGCAGCCCTGCCCCCCATGTCGACGCACACCACATTCAAGAGGTCTAAAGCAGTCTGCGCCTTGCGATTGACAAATATGTTGTACCCACCGACGTAAGTAGCAGGGTTGATTTTGATCTCCAGCGGAGACTGCCTAAATAGCAAGCCATAGACCAAGGCGTGTCCGGCTTCATGGACCGCAAGCAACGCGCGAAAGTCTTCATCACCCCGCTCCTTCAAGTCTGAAATTTCCAAGAACACGGGCAATGCGCAGGTTTTGCCCCTCCAGGTGGCAATCAACACGGTGCTAGCGCCACCCGGCGTAGCACGTCCTGGGGCCACGCGTTGATTTTTTACATCGAGATGCACTTGGTCGCCAAGGCTTGCCCCCTGCTCTAGCGCCCACAACGTGAATTGCACCAAGGCGCTGCTTAATATCGAATGCACACTGGAAAACAGAGGTCGGGTGCCCTGGCTGGGGAACACACCGTTGACATAGATTTGCTCCAGTAGTGCAGCCGACAACGTGAATTCCAAGCCTGCAGTTTTTTGTATATCGTCGAGATAGCACTGGGCGCAGACAAGGATCAGTTTTTCAAAAGTGGCCTTCGAGAAGCTCGGGTAGATCACGTGGCAATTGCCAAGCCGCGCGATTTGCTCAGGCTTGAAGCGAGACAGCAACGATCTCTTGACGTCGATCACCGACAATTCCTTGGTCACTGCATGAAAGATATCGGCGTCAGTGTCGCAGTCCTCCACGCGCGCGGCAGTTTGCTGGTACATCTCATCCAAGTTTCCACAGATGAAAATGAGCAGCTTGCTGTAATCAGTCCCCCAGGCACTTGGATCATTGGTGAAAGACTCCAGGCGACCCATGACAGACTCGGTCGACCAAGTCATGATTTCAACGACCGACTCCGTGAGTTTAAGACTGGTCTTGAGCTCTTTGGCATGGTATGGAGCGAGCTTGAATTTGCGGGCGCGACCACTTAAATCTGCGGTCTGGCCGAGTTCACTTTGTTCCTCAGTGGAGTCATCAAAGTCGTCATGGTCGTGGTCGGAAAACAGATCCTGAGATGCGCTGGCGTCTAAACTGCTTCGCCGGCTTCGACTACGGTCTTGCTGGTACTGCGCATCAGCCAACGCCATTTGGAGCTCTGACATAAACGACAACGATGGAGGCATCTTGCCATCCGACAGCAATGCCCATACATCCATGTAGCGCTCAAGTCTTACGTCCTTGCCCTGTGCATCAATGGTACGAAATCGCTGGAATTCATCGAGTACCAGAATGCCCTGCGTACTTTCTTCGATGGTGCCCGCCAGTGCCGCTGAAATGGTTCTTGCGTGCGGTTGATCGCCGCTGTTGCTAAAACCATCCATTTGAACCTCTACAAAGCGGGAATAGAAATTCAATTTCTGCGCCAAAGAGCGGATGAGCTGTGTCTTGCCCGTGCCGGTCAGACCCCACAAGCAAACAATGACGGGGCGAGTGATTATTTGGGGCAGGACGTACCAAGCGCGAACTGACTCCATGACACGGTCGATCACATCATCGATTCCATAGAGTTCAGACTTAAGCTCCAGTGCGATGCGCGCCAGGTGCTGGCTGCGCTGAGCAATCTGTTCTTGAAGGGAGCTAACTTCATCTCGCTGCTGTCCGTCACCGGGTTCATTGCCGGCATGGGGCGTATCAGGTTTGAAATTCGGATTGGGCATTGATGTTTTGGTGCGTTATTGGGTTGACAAAAATTTTGTTCCCCACCACGGGTCCCCTGCGGCCATAGATTCGTTAAATCTTTAGAGCTCCGCGCTTAGAGCTCCAGGGTTAGGGCAAGCCCTTTTTAATCATTTGAATCGCTGAGACAGTGGTGGTC
>CAIOLZ010000259.1 GCA_903859265.1 uncultured beta proteobacterium | reverse complement strand
GGTTCGTTTGCAGAACGCATCAAGTTCTCTGCAGTGCTGGCTTTCATGGTGCTGTGGTTTACCTTCAGCTACCTGCCGATCGCCCACATGGTCTGGTTCTGGGCAGGTCCTGACGCTTACGTCAGCAAAGACGTGATTGACAAGGTCAACGCCACCGCCGGTCTGGCATGGCAATGGGGCGCGCTGGACTTTGCCGGCGGTACGGTGGTGCACATCAACGCGGCTGTGGCCGGTATTGTGGGCGCAGTCTTTGTTGGCAAGCGCATTGGTTACGGCAAGGAAGCCATGGCTCCGCACAGCCTGACCTTGACGATGGTCGGTGCATCTTTGCTGTGGGTGGGCTGGTTCGGTTTCAACGCCGGTTCCGCTCTGGAAGCCAATGGTTCCGCTGCCTTGGCGTTCATCAACACCTTCCTGGCAACCGCTGCTGCCGTGCTGTCCTGGTCGCTCGGTGAGAGCTTGCACAAAGGCAAGGCATCGATGCTCGGTGCGGCCTCTGGCGCGGTGGCTGGTCTGGTGGCGATCACACCCGCAGCCGGTAACGTTGGCATCATGGGTGCACTGGTGTTGGGCTTGCTCGCTGGCTTCGCTGGTCTGTGGGGCGTAACCGGCCTGAAGAAGCTGCTCGGTGCAGACGACACGCTGGACGTGTTTGGCGTACACGGCGTTTGCGGTATTTTGGGCGCTTTGGCAACCGGTGTATTCAACTCGCCTTCTCTGGGTGGCCCGAGCTTCCCGGTGGACTGGTTTACCGGCACACTGGTAACGGCTGCTGATTACTCTATCGTTGGCCAAGTCTGGATCCAGTTCAAGGCCGTGATCCTGACCATCGTCTGGTCGGGTGTGGTTTCCATCGTTTCTTACTACATTGTTGACAAGACCATCGGTCTGCGTGTCAGCGAGGAAGACGAACGCGAAGGTCTGGACATCTCCTCTCACGGAGAGACAGCCTACAACCGCTAATTGATTGTTGCGAGGTAGTCTCTAGTTTTACTTGAGACTTTAAGCCCGGTGGAATGCACGTTCCGCCGGGCTTTTTTGTGCGCGAGCCCAGGACCTGTCGGTTTCAAACGCGCGCAGTGTGATGCGACCGCTATCGGCCTATCACGGTTCTTCACCAAGCAGGTAAAAGCCTCAACCGTCAACGCACCATGCAAGGCGCCTTGGGATTGAACGTCCAGCCTGGAATCAGGTATTGCATCGCCACCGCGTCATTGCGTGCGCCCAGGCCATGTTGCAAATACAGCTGATGCGCCTTTTCCACTTCGGCCATGTCGAGCGCAACGCCCAGGCCCGGGGTCTCGGGAAGGGCGATGTTGCCGCCCACAATTTTCAGCGGGTCCTTGGTCAGCCGCTGGCCGTCCTGCCAGATCCAGTGGGTGTCAATCGCGGTGACTTTGCCCGGAGCCGCGGCTGCAACATGGGTAAACATGGCCAGCGACACATCGAAGTGATTGTTAGAGTGTGAGCCCCAGGTCAGACCCCAGTGCTGGCAGGTCTGTGCGACGCGTACCGAGCCCTGCATGGTCCAGAAATGCGGATCGGCCAGCGGAATGTCCACCGACTGCAGTGCCAGGGAATGCACCATTTCGCGCCAGTCCGTGGCGATCATGTTGGTGGCAGTGCGCAGGCCTGTCGCACGGCGGAATTCCGCCATCACTTCGCGTCCGGAGAACACGCCCTCTGCGCCACAGGGGTCCTCGGCGTAGGCCAGCACCGTGGCCTTGTCGCGGCACAGACGCACTGCGTCATCAAGCAACCAACCACCGTTCGGATCGACAGTGATGCGCGCATCGGGGAAGCGCTCGTGCAGGGCCAGGATGGCCTCCATCTCTTCCTCGCCGCGCAACACGCCACCCTTGAGCTTGAAGTCACTAAAGCCGTAGCGCGCCTGCGCTGCCTCGGCCAGACGCACCACGCTTTGCGGGTCCATGGCCTTCTCATGGCGCAGGCGCATCCAGTCGTCGGGGTTGTCCTGCTCCTGCAGATAGGGCAAATCGGTTTGAAGACGGTCTCCGACAAAAAACAAATATCCCAGCACCGCCACCGAGGTCCGTTGGATTCCGTCGCCGAGCAGCGCGGCAACCGGTACTTCCAGAAATTGGCCCAGCAAATCCAGCAGGGCACTTTCAACAGCGGTCACCGCGTGAATAGCCACGCGAAGATCGAAGGTCTGCAAACCACGCCCACCGGAATCGCGCGCCGCAAATTGCGCACGCACGGTGTTGAGCATGGCGTTCCAGGCGCCCAGAGGTTTGCCGATGAGCAGGGGACGGGCGTCCTCCAGAGTCTGGCGAATCTTCTCGCCACCGGGCACTTCGCCTACGCCGGTGCGCCCGGAACTGTCGGTGAGTATGAGCAGGTTACGGGTAAAAAACGGCGCGTGCGCACCGCTTAAATTCATCAGCATGGCGTCATGTCCGGCGACCGGGACGACCTGCACTGCGGTGATGCGCGGTGCGCCCGGCGGGGACAATGCGCGGGCGTGGGAAAGGCCGGACTGTCCGGCAGGATCGGAAGAATGGTGGGTCATGAAAAAGTCTCCAGTTGGCCGGTTTGCGAACCACCGCGCTTCAAGGCGATGGCAGCGTGTTTTGGGTTTTTTTTAGGCGTTCTTTGCTGTTGGAAAGATGGGTGCGCATGGCTGCGCGGGCGGCCTCGGCATCCTGATTGCGGATTGCATTGAAGATGCTCTCATGCTCTGCATGTACACGCTGCAGGTATTTCAACCGTCCCTCGGGGGCACTGTTGGGGGTATTGACGCGCGTGCGCGGGATGATCATGGTGCCCAGATAAGTCATCAAATCGGCAAAGTGGCGATTGCCGGTGGAGCGCGCGACTTCCATGTGAAATTGAAAGTCCGATGGCACGGCATCGGAATCGGCGCTGATGGACTCGGCAAATGCATCCAGCATTTCCTGCAGCTTGGTCAGATTCTCCGGCGTGCGACGCAGCGCGGCCAGGCCGGCTGCCTCGGTCTCCAGGCTGATGCGCAACTCCAGCACGGCAATCACATCCGACACTGCGGCGAGGTCCACGTCCACGATTTGAAATTTCTGGGTGTCCTGCGGCGCCAGCGCAAACGTGCCCACGCCATGCCGCGTTTCGGCCAGCTTGTTGGCCTGCAGGCGCGATATCGCTTCGCGCACCACGGTGCGGCTGACATCAAAGCGCGCCACGATTTCCGATTCTGTGGGCAGCTTCTCGCCTGGCGCGATGGTGCCGTCACGGATGCTGTTGGCGAGGCTTTCCATGACCTCGTTGACCAGCCCGCGCGCGCGCCGCGGACGTGCCATTTCCGCCTCGCCGGCAGCAGCCTTCGAAGTGGGTTTTGGACTAGGGGTTTGCCATGATTCCATTGAAAAACCCTTGACGATGTGAATTCGAGTCCCGACAATTTAACACATCAGACAACATACAACTGACAAGTTTGAAACATTAATGACCATTAAATCTCACCAGACACTGCTGCTGACCGGTGCCGCCGGGGGCCTGGGAACCGCACTGCGCCAACGACTGAAAGACAACTGCGATGTGTTGCGTTTGTCGGACCGGGCCGCAGACTGCGAACGGCTGGGCGCGGCGCAAGCCAACGAAGTCATTGTTCCAGCCGAACTGGCCGATGCCGCCGCTGTAGAGCGCGCCGTGGCAGGCTGTCAGGCCATTGTGCATATGGGCGGGGTGCCGGTGGAAGGTCCGTTTGATCCCATTTTGCAGGCCAATATATTGGGTGTTTACAACCTGTATGAGGCGGCCCGCAAACATGGGGTTAAACGCGTGGTTTTCGCAAGTTCCAACCACGTCACCGGCTTTTACCGCCAGAGCGAAACCCTGACACCGGCCCATCCACCACGTCCCGACAGCTTGTATGGGGTGAGCAAGGCGTTCGGCGAAGACCTGTCGCGCATGTACTTTGACCGCTATGGCATCGAGACCGCCTGCGTGCGGATTGGTTCATCGTTTGCCGAACCCCGCGACCGCCGCATGCTGGCTACCTGGCTCAGTTTTGATGACCTGCACAGACTGGTGACCGCCTGTCTGACGACGCCGGTTCTGGGCCACACCATTATTTTTGGCATGTCCGACAACTCCGTCGCGTGGTGGGATAACGCCAGCGTTCGCCACGTGGGCTATCGGCCCCAGGACAGTTCGGACGTTTTCAGGGATGCGGTGTATGCCCGCACGCCCGAGCCTGATCTGACCGATCCCGCGGTGCAGTACCAGGGTGGCGGCTTTGTGTTTAGCGGCATTGCGATGACCGTGCGGTAATTCAAAGACCGCTATGTCCCCTACACGTAGCCGTCAGGCAGAGCTGTTGCTCGATGTGCGCAACCACACCGGTGAATGCCCGGTCTGGAATGCCGCCACGCAAAGCCTGTATTGGGTCGATATTCCCGCCAACCAATTGAACAGCTACCGTCTGTCTGACCAGACATTGCAGCAATGGAATGCGCCCGAGATGCTGGCCTGCATCACCCGCAGTGCTGTCGAAGGGCAGTGGATTGCCGGTGCGCAAACAGGCGTTTTTCGCGCCACCGCAGGACCCACGGGCAGGCTCGACTTCACATCCATTGCGCCGGTCGAGCATGCCATGGCCGGCATGCGGTTTAACGACGGTCGCTGCGACCGGCAGGGACGTTTTCTGGCCGGTACCATGCTCATGGACATGCCTGCAGCCGCCCCTGTGGGCGCCATTTACCGGCTCGGCGCAGATGGCGCGCTCGAGAAACTGCTGGACGGCTTTGTCACGCCCAACGGCATGGCGTTCAGCCCGGATGGACGCACCATGTACCTGTCAGACTCCCACCCCAGCGTGCGCCGGGTCTGGCGTTATGCGTACGACGTGGAGCGTGGAATCCCCTGCAACCCGACGCCGTTTCTGGACATGGACCAGTTTGCCGGGCGACCCGACGGCGCTGCCATGGACACTGACGGCTGCTACTGGATTTGCGGCATCGATGCAGGGCTGGTGCACCGCTATACCCCGCAGGGCCGGCATGACTTTTCCATCAAAGTGCCGGTTGCCAAGCCGACCATGTGCGCATTTGGCGGCGCAGACCTGCGCACGCTGTACATCACGTCGATCCGCCCCGCAAACGCTGCCGATACCGACCCAGCCGGCGGCCTTTTTGCGATCCATCTGCATGACATACAGGGCTTTCCAGAGTCCGCATGTTCGACGCATTAACCGAGTTTGCTTCATTTCATTTCAACCCAAGAGGAGACACCATGCGCTTAAACCTGAAAACTGTGACCACGCGGATTGCAATCGCCGTACTTGCTTTGTCCGCGACTGCGGCAATGGCCCGCACCTTCCGCTCCGCGTACGTTCATAACAAAGACTTCCCGACCAATCTGGCGGTTGTTTACATGGGCAATGAATTGTCCAAAGCGACCGGCGGCAAGGACACCATCAAAGT
>CAIOLZ010000258.1 GCA_903859265.1 uncultured beta proteobacterium | reverse complement strand
GATTGATGCGGCGCAGCGCCCGACCTCGCAGCGGCTGGTTGAACTGCGTGTTGTTCCCAAGGTTTTTGAAGGCACTTCGGTGGTCGAGTTTTCGGTACAGGATTCCGGCATGGGCCTTGCGCCTGAAGTGATGGCCCGGCTATACGAGGCTTTTTATTCGACCAAGGCCGATGGCATGGGAATCGGCCTGAGCTTGTGCCGCTCCATCGTGGAATCGCACCTGGGGAGAATGACCGGGGAGAACATCTACAATGGCTCCGAGATCAAGGGATGCCGCTTCTCCTTCTGGATCCCGTTGGCGGAGGCTGTCACTGTACCGCCGCGCGAGCCCGTCCGAAGCCTTTAATTGTCTGGATATTTGAATGAGCCTGATTCCCAAAAAAGGTACGGTTTACGTCGTGGATGACGATGAAGCAGTGCGCGACTCGTTGCAATGGCTGCTCGAAGGCAAGGGCTACCGCGTGCGCTGCTTTGATTCAGCCGAATCGTTCCTGAGCCGCTACGATGCGCGGGAGGTAGCCTGTTTGATAGTGGACATCCGCATGGGCGGCATGACGGGCCTGGAGCTTCAAAACCGGCTCATTGAAACCAAGTCTCCCTTGCCGATCGTTTTTATCACCGGCCACGGTGACGTGCCCATGGCCGTCGATACGATGAAAAAAGGCGCCATGGATTTCATCCAGAAGCCCTTCAAGGAAGACCAGCTGGTAGGCCTGGTGGAGCGCATGCTGGAACATGCCAAAGAATCGTTCACCGATTACCAGAGCGCGCTCAACCGGGACGCACTGCTGTCCAAACTGACCTTGCGCGAATCGCAAGTGCTAGAGCGCATCGTCGCCGGACGGCTCAACAAGCAGATTGCAGACGACCTGGGCATCAGCATCAAAACCGTCGAGGCGCACCGCGCCAACATCATGGAAAAACTCAGCGCCAACACCGTTGCTGATTTACTCAAAATCGCACTTGGGCAAAATGCCCCTAAAGCCTGATTTTTTGAAATGTCCCGATACGCCCGCTGCGTCAAGGCTGCGGGCGTTTTTACTTTGAAAATGGAATGAATAACTCTACCTCCGCACAAATCATCGACGGCAACGCACTGGCCGCCCACCTGCGCACCGATGTCAAACGACGCGCCGCTGCCCTCGCAGCCAAAGGCGTCACACCGGGCTTGGCAGTGGTATTGGTCGGTGAAAATCCGGCCTCTCAGGTCTATGTGCGCAACAAAGTCAAAGGCTGCGTGGACGCCGGCATGCATTCGGTGCTGGAGCGCTACGCCGACACCATGACCGAGGACGAATTGCTGGCGCGCATTGACGCGCTCAACCAGGACCGCACCATCCACGGGATTCTGGTTCAGTTGCCGCTGCCAGTGCATATTGACGCAGCCAAGGTTATCGAAGCGATTTCGCCCGCCAAAGACGTCGATGGTTTTCACATCGCCAGCGCCGGCGCGCTGATGGTGGGGCAACAGGGCTTTTGGCCTTGCACGCCTTATGGGTGCATGAAGATGCTCGAGTCCATCGGATACAACTTGCGCGGAAAGCACGCCGTAGTGATCGGACGCAGCAATATCGTCGGCAAGCCAATGGCGCTGATGCTGCTGCAACAAAACGCCACCGTTACGATATGCCACAGTGCGACCGCAGACCTTAAGGCCCTGACATTGCAAGCCGATGTGATCGTCGCCGCGGTGGGCAAACGCAACGTGCTGACTGCCGACATGGTCAAGCCTGGGGCCGTCGTGATTGACGTCGGCATGAACCGCAATGACGAGGGCAAACTGTGCGGCGACGTGGATTTCGAGGGCGTGCGTCAGGTTGCCGGCTACATCACCCCGGTCCCCGGTGGCGTTGGCCCCATGACTATCACCATGCTGTTGGTGAACACGCTGGAAGCCGCTGAACGGGAGTTCGCCGCATGAATCCGCTTTTGCAACCCGGTGGGCTTCCTCTTTTTGACCAGATTCGCCCTGAACATGTGGCGCCTGCCATCGACGCTTTGCTGGTGGAGGCGGAAACGGCGTTGGCAACGGTCACCGCGCCTGAGTTTCCAGCCCGCTGGACCGATATCGCACGCACGCTCGATGTGGCGACGGAAAAACTCGGCACCGCGTGGGGCTCGGTAAGTCACCTCAACGCTGTGGCCGACACGCCGGATTTGCGCGCTGCGTACAACGCGGCGTTGCCCAAAGTCACCGAGTTCTGGACCCGGCTCGGTGCGGACGAACGCCTGTACGCCAAATACAAGGCAATCGACCCCGCCACACTCAACGCCGAACAGCGTCAGGCGCATAAAAACGCCATGCGCAACTTTGTACTTGGTGGTGCGGAGCTGACCGGAGACGCCCGCAAACGCTTTGCCGAAATCCAGGAAAAGCAAGCTGAACTAAGTCAGAAATTCAGTGAGAACGCGCTCGATGCGACCGATGCATTTTTTTATTACGCCACCGAAAATGAATTGGTGGGGGTGCCGCAGGATGTGATACAGACGGCGCGCGCGCTGGCCCAGGCAGATGGCAAAGACGGCTACAAATTGAGCCTGAAAATGCCCTGCTATTTGCCAGTCATGCAGTTTGCCAACAGCAGCGCCTTGCGGGAAATCATGTACCGCGCGTATGTCACACGCAGTTCGGATCAGGCGCCGCCAGAGGCTCGCAAATTCGACAACACACAAACGATTCTGGAAATTTTGCGTCTGCGCAAAGAAGAAGCACTTTTGCTGGGCTACCCGAACTTCGGCACGCTTTCCGTAGTGCCCAAGATGGCAGATTCGCCGGAAACCGTGATTCATTTCCTGCGCGACCTGGCAGCCAAGGCCCGACCCTTCGCCGAAAAAGACCTCGCCGATTTACGCAGCTTTGCCCGCGAGCACCTCGGCATGAACGACCCCCAGCCCTGGGACTGGCCGTTCGTAAGCGAGAAACTCAAGGAAGCGCGCTATGCCTTCAGTGAACAGGAAGTGAAGCAATATTTCACCGCGCCCAAAGTGCTCGCTGGCCTGTTCAAAATTGTGGAAACACTGTTTGACGTGGCAATTCGCCTGGACCATGCGCCCGTGTGGAACGAAAACGTGCGGTTCTATCGGATTGAGCGCAAGGGACCGTCGGGAATGGAGTTGGTGGGCCAGTTTTATCTGGACCCCGCAGCGCGCGCCGGCAAACGCGGCGGTGCCTGGATGGATGATGTGCGAGGCCGCTGGCTGCGCCCTGACACCGGCGCATTGCAAACCCCGGTGGCCCATCTGGTGTGCAACTTTGCCGACGGCGTGGACGGCAAGCCGCCGCTTCTCACGCACGACGACGTCACCACCCTGTTCCATGAATTCGGCCACGGCTTGCACCACATGCTGACCCGGGTCAACGAACGCGACGTCTCGGGCATCAGCGGCGTTGAATGGGACGCGGTGGAGTTGCCCAGCCAGTTCATGGAAAACTTTTGCTGGGAGTGGCGGGTTCTGGAGCACATGACAGCGCATGTGGAAACCGGCTTGCCATTGCCGCGTGCATTGTTCGACAAAATGCTGGCCGCCAAAAACTTCCAAAGCGGCATGCAAACCCTGCGCCAAATTGAGTTTTCCCTGTTTGACATGCTGCTGCACACCGCACATGACCCGAACGCCGATTTCATGCCGGTGCTGCAGGCAGTGCGGGATGAAGTGGCGGTGATCCAGTCCCCCGCATGGAGCCGCACGGCGCACACTTTCAGCCATATTTTTGCAGGTGGCTATGCCGCAGGCTATTACAGCTACAAATGGGCTGAGGTGTTGAGCGCTGATGCTTACGCAGCTTTCGAAGAAACCGCCGCTGCCGACGGCACACCCAGTATCGAGACTGGCGTCAGATACCGTCAAGCGATTTTGGAGGCCGGCGGAAGCCGACCGGCCATGGAGTCGTTCAAGGCGTTCCGCGGGCGCGAACCAAGGCTCGATGCCTTGCTGCGCCACCAGGGTATGGCGATAAACTAGCGCCCAATTCCGGGAGTTCCAACATGCACACTCGAGCCACAAGACCTGGATTTTTTCCGCACCTCGCCGCCGTAATGCTTCTCTTGGGCGCGGCTGGCGCCCAATCGCAAACGATTTACCGCATCGTGGGCGCTGACGGAAAAGTCACCTTCTCTGACCAGCCACCGGTCACTGACCAGCAGGGCAAAATCGCAGCAACTGGTTTGGGCGCCGCCGCGGCTGCATCGGGCGCCGCACTGCCATTCGAGTTGCGTCAGGTCGTCACGAAATATCCGGTCACGCTGTACACCAGCGCAGAGTGCGCGCCTTGTGGAAG
>CAIOLZ010000257.1 GCA_903859265.1 uncultured beta proteobacterium | reverse complement strand
TGGGCAAGGAACTGGTGAATGCGGTCATGCGCAATGCGGACGTGGCGCGCGTGACGGTGTATGACGAACACCATGATGTTTTTGTGCGCCAACCGACGGGCGATCGCGTGAATGCACCGGGTAGCGAATCGGATTCCCAGCTCTTGCGCGGGCAGCGCGACATTGTGTTTAACGGCACCAGGATCGGTTCTCTGGTGATCGAGATGAGCACCGCCCGCGTGCGAGCGCAGTTTTGGAGAAACCAGACCCAACTGGCTCTGGCGCTGGTGGCGCAGGTCTGCATATCGTTCATGCTGATCTGGTGGCTGTTCAACCTGCGATTCATTCGCCCCTTGGCGCGGCTGGAACGTGACGCACAACGTCTCGCCGAGGGACAGCTCGATCAGCCATTGGGCGAGTTCCGGGCCGATGAAATCGGGGCCCTGGCGCGTAGTCTGGAAAACATGCGCAACGCACTCAACAAGCTGGGTGTCGTGAATCAGCAAAAGACACTGGCCTTGGAAGAAGAACTTGCCGAGCGCCTGCGGGTGGAAAAAGAACTGGGTTTCAGCCAGGTCAAATTCGCAGCCATTTTTGAAGCTACTCCGGTACCCATGTCCGTCTCCGTCACCAGCAACGCGACGGACGACTACACCATTGTCGAGGTCAACAGCGCATGGTTAAAGGCATTTGCCTACCAGCGCGAAGCAGTGATTGGCAGCAATGGTGCGCGCCTGGGCATATGGCGCAATGCGCACGATCGTGAAACCATCATTGGGTCCCTGAAGTCCGACGGCAGCTTCAACCGTCACCATGCGTGGATGGTGGATGGCGCCGGTGGGCCGGACTTTTTGTGTGAAGTGTCCGGCCGTGCGATCCGGCAGGGAGAGGACACGCTGCACGTCCTTGCCTTTGACGACATTACCGAAAAGTACCGCTACGAAGAAAACATCCTGCGACTCAATGCGGGATTAGAGAAGCGGGTGGATGAGCGTACACGTGAGCTTAGCGAAGCGCTTGAGCACTTGAAATCGGCACAGTCGGAACTGGTGCGGTCCGAAAAGCTGTCAGCGCTGGGTTCGCTGGTGGCGGGCATTGCGCATGAGCTCAACACGCCCATCGGCAACAGCCTGACGGTGGCAACGACCCTGGACGATATGTGCGTCAGTTTCGAGGCCGAAATGGCCAAAGGGCTCACACGCAGCCGGCTTGGGGAGTTTGTTGCCAACACACGCAACGGCGCGGGCATTCTGGTGCGCGGGCTCAGCCATGCGGCCGAGCTGGTCGCGAGCTTCAAGCAAGTCGCGGTGGACCAGACCAGTCTGAAACGCCGCCAGTTCTCCTTGAAGGAAATGCTGGCCGAAATTTTGGTCACGCTGGGTCCGGGTCTGCGTAAGACTACCCACGCAGTGCATCTGGATGTGGAAGGTGACATCGATATGGACAGCTTCCCCGGCCCGCTGGGGCAAGTGGTCACAAACCTGGTGAATAACGCGGTCATTCACGGATTCGAAGGGCGCCAGAACGGCAACATTTTTATCGAGGCCCGCATGTTGCGCGAAGGATGGGCGGTTGTGACCTTCAAGGACGATGGCCTGGGCAT
>CAIOLZ010000256.1 GCA_903859265.1 uncultured beta proteobacterium | reverse complement strand
CTGAACAAGTACGTGATCATCGACGAGGCCCAAAACCTCACGCCCAAGCAGATGAAGACGCTTATTACCCGCGCCGGGCCGGGCACCAAAATCATCTGCATGGGCAACCTGGCACAGATCGATACGCCCTATCTCACCGAGGGCTCATCCGGCCTGACGTTTGCAGTGGACAAGTTCAAGGGGTGGCCGCATGGCGGTCACATTACGCTGGCGCGTGGTGAACGATCTAGGCTGGCAGATTTCGCCAGTGAAGTACTTTGATGCACTGAACAGTTGGATAGCAAACCAGATTTAAATCTGAAAATCTTAAAAAGGCGATGCGTCAGGCGCGTCGCCTTTTTTTATATCAATAATCGCCACCACCACCGCTGGCCAAGCTTTCAAACTTCGTGATATTGCGCAGAAACGCCAGTTTGACGGTGCCCGTGGGGCCGTTGCGCTGCTTGGCAATAATCACTTCGGCAACGCCAGGCTCCTTGCATGCTTCCTTGGTGTAGTACTCGTCGCGGTAGATGAACATGATGATGTCGGCATCCTGCTCGATGGCACCGGATTCGCGCAGGTCGCTCATCATCGGACGTTTGTCCGGGCGCTGTTCGACGCTGCGATTGAGCTGTGACAGCGCGATTACCGGGCACTTCAGTTCACGCGCCAGCATCTTGAGCCCTCGTGAAATTTCACCCAATTCTGTGGCCCGGTTTTCACCATCAGAACTGTTGCCACTCATGAGTTGCAAATAGTCCACCACGATCAAACCAAGCTGACCATATTGCCGCGACAGGCGCCGCGCGTTGGCTCTGACCTCGCTGGAGTTGAGTCCGGGGCTTTCGTCAATATGCAGAGAAATCGTACGCAGTTTTTCGATTGCCTCGGTCAGCCGTGGCCATTCGTCATCGGTCAAGCGACCCGTTCTCAGGTGTCCCTGGTCAATGCGTCCGATGGAGCCAACAATACGCACAGCCAATTGGGCGGCGCCCATTTCCATCGAAAACACGGCCACCGGAAGTTGCTCATTCAAAGCGACATGTTCAGCGATATTGATCGCCAGCGCAGTTTTGCCCATGGAGGGACGCGCCGCCAATACGATTAAATCGCCCGCCTGCAGTCCCGCAGTCAACCGGTCCAGATCGTAGAAACCCGTTCGCACGCCGGTTACATCATTTGGGTTATCGGCCATTTCCTGCACCCGGTCGAGCAGCTTGACCACCAGCGACTCCATCGCCTGAAAGCCTTCTTTGTTGCGCTTGCCCTGCTCACCAATCTTGAAGATTTTTTGCTCGGACTCGTCCACGATTTGCGAAACCGAACGCCCCTGCGGGTTAAACGCGTTGGTTGCGATTTCATCGCTGGCGGTCACCAGTTTTCGCAATATCGACCGGTCCCGGACGATCTCCGCATAGCGGCGCACGTTGCTGGCGCTCGGAACGTATTGGGCCAAGGAATTCAGGTAGGCCAAGCCACCCACTTCCTCAGCTTTGCCCTGGCTCTGGAGGTGCTCAAAAACAGTAATCACGTCTGCCGGTTTGTTGGCGGTGACAAGTGCGCCTACCGCCCCGTAGATAAGCTTGTGTTCGTAGCGGTAGAAGTCGCCTTCCAGCAATATGTCTCCCACGCGATCCCACGCGGTGTTGTCCAGGAGCAAACCTCCAAGGACACTCGACTCACCTTCTATCGAATGCGGGGGTATGCGCAGCTGGGCAATCTGACGGTCGCTTCCGTATTCATCTAAAGCGGAAAGTACGGCTGACATGGAGAATTCCTTTTTAACTTCGATGCTACGGGCTAAGGGCGCAAACGTCGAGGGAATGCCTGTTCATAACCATCGAATAACTGCTGTACAGCGTGTGGAAAACAAGGGATAAACGCTGCGCAAAAAAGTAAAAGCCGCAGAAACGAGGTATCTGCGGCTTTTAGATTCATACCCCTTCAAGGACAACGTCCCTGCAGGGGTGGGGCATGACGATTAACGAATCGGGCTTAGGCCGTTTCGCCGTACACCGAAACGGTGATGTCAACCACAACGTCCGTGTGCAAAGCGACGCTTACGGTGGTGTCACCCACCAACTTGATCGGGCCGTTGGGCATGCGAACATGGGACTTTGCAACCTTGTAACCACCTTTGAGCAACTCTTCAGCAATGTCAAAGTTGGTCACCGAGCCGAACAAACGCCCATCAACGCCCGCCTTCTGGGTCAGTTTGATAGTCGTTCCGCCGAGCTTTGCACCCAAAGCTTGCGCTTCTGCCAACTTGGCGGCAGCCGCTTTTTCGAGTTCAGCGCGCTTGGCTTCGAACTCTGCCTTGGCAGATTCGGTAGCACGGCGTGCGCGGCCCGAGGGGATCAGGAAGTTGCGGGCATAACCATCTTTCACCTTGACGATTTCGCCGAGGTTGCCGAGGTTCACGACCTTGTCGAGCAGAATAATTTGCATGGTCGTAACTCCTTAGATCTTGTGCTGGTCGCTGTAAGGCAACATCGCGAGAAAGCGAGCGCGCTTGATAGCAGTGTTCAATTGGCGCTGGAAAATAGCGCGGGTGCCAGTCAGGCGTGCGGGAATGATCTTGCCATTCTCGGCAATAAAGTCGCGCAGCGTATCGATGTCTTTGTAGTCAATCTCTTCAACGCCGGTCACTGTGAAACGGCAAAACCGCTTGCGCTTAAAAAGTAGAGATTGGGTATTGCGCTTGGGGCGCTTGTCTTTGTTGAAACGTTTTGGTCCGGGCATGATGGACTCCTAAAAAATTAGTCTTGCAAAAATTCTTGAATATGAAAAACAACCGATTTCCCTTGGCGCGCATTGGCTAAAAAACCACTGAACTTGCAGACACTGCCGATGGCCTGCTTCGAGAGCCGCTCTGCCAATGTTCCGAAAGCCATCGCTTTTATAGCCACCTTGACTGTTCTTTTGACCCCTTCCTGCATTAATTCGGACTCGTGTTCGAGTTTGAGGTTCAGTGCAGGAAGTCCGGCTGGCGTGTAACGCATCGGTTCGACCTCTGCGATGCAAGCTGTCAAGACCAGTGAATTTGTGGGCACGCGCTCCAGGATGAATCGTTTATTTAAGCCTGGTACTCAGCTTGCTGAGCCTTGCGTGTTTCTTCACGCTCCACCGTCTTCATCATGGAAGACGGGCCGGTCTCAGCCTTCTTCTTCAAGACGGTCAGATGGCGCAAAACGGCGTCGTTGAACTTGAATGCATGCTCCAGCTCGGACATCACAGCCTGGTCGGCTTCGATGTTGACGCACAGATAATGCGCCTTGGCCAGCTTGTTGATCATGTAAACCAGTTGGCGACGGCCCCAGTCTTCAACACGGTGCACCTTGCCACCGCCAGCGGTGATCATGCCCTTGTAACGCTCCAGCATGGCCGGAACTTGTTCGCTCTGATCCGGATGGATCATGAGGATGATTTCATAATGACGCATTGATACTCCTTGTGGATGTCCCAGTAGTTGGGTAGTTAAGTCGCCCCCGGCGTCTAAACAGGGTGCGACAAGGCAAGCCCATGATTATATTGCATATCGCGCCTAATCTGCAAACTTTTGGTATGCGGTGAACTAGGCACACTGATTGGAATTTGTGCCTGAAGGCAGGAAACTGCACAAAATGACCACAGCAAACCCCGCGGCCACCCCGAATATGCCGGCCGAAACAGGCTGAATACCAAACCAAAGCCCGTCGCCCGTCAGTCCCAGAAGATGGCGCACGGCCGGCTTCGTGCTGACCATGTAGAAGGTCGTCACGGTAAGTCCTGCAAGCATCGCACTGACCGCCGCATACCGTGTGGTGCCGCGCCAGAAAATACCCATGACCATCGCCGGCACAAATGCGGCTCCAGCCAGGGAAAACGAAGCCGATACCAGGTAAAGAATCCCTGCCGGCCGCTGCGCAGCCACATAGGCGGCCAGCAGCGCAACGACCAGCAACGCAAACTTGGACCACATGACGTGCCGCATGGCCCGCCCTTGGGTGGTGTTGCCCTGAAAATAGATGTCGTGCGCCAACGCGTTGCCAATCGTCAGCAGCAAGCCGTCCGCAGTGGAAAGGGCCGCAGCAAGACCGCCGGCCGCCACCAGCACGGAGACCACATAGGGCAGACCGCCAATTTCGGGCGAAGCAAGCATCAGAAGGTCCGGTCCGATTTTGAGTTCGGTAAATTGCAATATGTTGTCGTGATTGACGTCGGAATAACTGAGCAACGTTGACTCTTTGGCCCATTGGGACATCCAGCCTGGCAGTGCGTCAAACGGTTGCCCCACCAGATGGGCCATCACCTCGTACTTCACCAGCACGGCAAGTGCCGGCGCCGATGCATACAGCAATGAAATAAAGAACAGCGACCAGGCCACCGACGTTCTCGTCTCGGCGACACTGGGCGTCGTGCAGTACCGGATCAGCAAATGGGGCAGCCCGGCGGTACCCACCATCAGACAGAACATCAGGGCGAGGAAATTGTTTCGCGAGTCATCGAACTGCTTTTTTTCAACGGCACTTCCATCGGGATCACCCTCAAAGATTTGAGATTGCCGCCCTATGCCTCCCAAAGGAGTGGCTCGTTCGCGATAGTCCTGCGATTGCTGCGTCCAGCGCTCGCGCGCGGCATTCACGTCACGCGGCAATGCTGCCAACTCGCGGCGCAGCGCGTTGGACTCTTCGTCATCGGCCTTTGCCCCGCCCCGTTTTGCCAACCGCGCACGCAGTTCCTGGCGCTCCAGTTGCAGGGATTGCTCGATGTCTTGCAGCTTGGTGTCGAGCACCGCGGCACGCTGCAGCAAGCCCTGCGCCACCGCCTTTTCCGCGGGAGAGTTGATGATTTTTGTTTCCAGCAGTTCGATTTTCTCGAGTTGCCGGCCATAGGCGATGGGCGCAAAAGGATTGCCTGTTTGCTGATAGGACAACCAGGAAACCGGTATCAGAAAGGCAAAAATCATGACCCAATATTGGACCGCCTGGGTCCAGGTGACGGCCCGCATGCCGCCCAGAAATGAGCACACCAGCACGCCACCGAGTCCCAACAGAATGCCGACTTCAAAATGCACGCCCGTCAATCGCGAAGTAATCAGGCCCACCCCATAAATCTGTGCTACCACATAGGTGAACGACACCAATATGGCGGCCATTGCAGCAATCCAGCGTGGCCAGCGCCCACCAAATCGCAGCGAGAAAAAATCGGGCAATGTGTAAATTTCCAAGTGCCGCAAATAGGGCGCCACCAGCAGGGCCACCAGACAAAATCCGCCGGTCCAGCCCAGCACATAGGCCAACCCGCCGGGCTGTCCGCCGGAACCCGAAAACCCTTGCAAATAAAGCCCTCCGGCCAGACTGATGAAGGATGCGGCGCTCATCCAGTCTGCCGCCGTTGCCATGCCGTTGTACAAGCCGGGAATTCGGCGCCCAGCGACAAAATATTCGGACGCGTCACCCGTGCGACCTCGCACGCCAATGACGGTATAAACCACCAGGGTGATAGATAAAAATATTCCTGCTACCCATCCTTTGGGAAGCCCCCATCGTTGTGCCAGCCCCAGAATCAGGATCAGCAACAACAGCCCGGCGATCAGGACTGCAAATCGACCCAGCAATGCCCGGTTTGTCAGTGCAATTTCATCTTTGCCCAAGGCTGGCTCAGGCGCATGCCGACGGTTCTCCACCACTGCAAAAACCACCACAATGCACAGAAAAATGAGCAGTGCGCCCTGCGCCGAAAACCAGAAAGCGAGTGGCCATCCAGCCACCGCAATGCGCAGATCACGGGCAAAAAAAACCACCCCGAACGACGCGAGAAACCACAAAATCAAAAGGCCCCAAATCAGGGGCCCGTTGTGTTTCAGTGGCGTTGCCTTCATTGCTCCGCGAGCTGTTGCCAGGTAGCAATGACGGAATCCGGGTTCAGGGAAATTGAGGAAATACCCTCACTCTCGAGCCACTGCGCAAAATCCGGATGGTCGCTGGGGCCCTGGCCGCAGATGCCGATGTATTTGCCCTGCCGCTTGCACGCCGCAATCGCCAAACTGATCAGTGCTTTGACAGCCGGATCCCGCTCATCAAAATCCGCCGCCAGAAGTTCAAGACCGGAATCCCGGTCCAAACCCAGCGTGAGTTGGGTCAGGTCATTTGAGCCAATGGAAAAACCGTCAAAGTACTCCAAAAACTGGTCGGCAAGAATTGCATTGCTGGGAATCTCACACATCATGATCAGCTTGAGGTCCAGCTCGCCGCGCTTCAATCCCTGTTTGGACAACAACTCGGTAACGCGCCTGGCTTGCTCCAAAGTGCGAACAAACGGAACCATGATCTGCACGTTTGACAAGCCCATGTCGTTGCGCACGCGCTTGAGCGCTTCACATTCCATGGCAAAGGCTTCACCGAAATCTTTGCTGACGTAACGCGCAGCACCCCGAAACCCGAGCATCGGGTTTTCTTCTTCCGGCTCGTAACGGCTCCCGCCGATAAGTTTGCGGTACTCGTTACTTTTGAAATCAGACAGGCGGACGATCACCGGCTTGGGCCAGAACGCCGCCGCAATCGTAGCCACTCCCTCGGCAACACGGTCCACATAAAACGCGCGTGGTGAGGCATGGCCGCGTGCGACTGACTCCACGGCCTTCTTCAAATCGGCATCGATATTGGGGTAATCCAGAATCGCCTTGGGATGCACGCCAATGTTGTTATTGATGATGAACTCCAGCCTGGCCAGCCCGACACCTTGGTTGGGCAACTGGCAGAAATCGAAAGCCAGCTGGGGGTTACCCACATTCATCATGATCTTCAGAGCAATTTCCGGCATCACGCCCCGCTGAACTTCGGAAACTTCGGTCTCCAGCAGGCCGTCGTAAATGAATCCGGTGTCGCCCTCTGCGCAACTGACGGTTACCAGCATCCCATCCTTGAGCCTCTCGGTCGCGTTGCCGCACCCCACCACGGCGGGAATGCCGAGTTCGCGCGCAATGATTGCCGCATGGCACGTGCGACCGCCGCGGTTGGTCACAATGGCCGAAGCCCGTTTCATCACAGGCTCCCAGTTCGGATCTGTCATGTCGGTGACCAAAATGTCGCCAGCCTGCACGGTGTCCATGTCGCTGATGTTGTGGACGATGCGCACCGGACCGGTGCCAATTTTTTGGCCGATCGCACGTCCCTCCGCCAGCACGGCGCCTCGGCCCATCAATTTGTAGCGGTATTCGGCTTTATCGGCCGCCTGACTTTTGACGGTTTCGGGCCGCGCCTGCAGTATGTAGAGTTCGCCATCCACCCCATCTTTGCCCCACTCGATGTCCATCGGGCGGCCGTAATGCTCCTCGATAACCAGCGCGTAACGCGCCAATTGCTCCACGTCACTGTCTGTGAGCGAGTAGCGGTTACGCAGTTCGGTCGGAACATCGGTTGTTTTCACCAATTTGCCGCCGGCCGCTTTTTCTTCCGGCGTTGTGAACTCCATCTGCAAAAGCTTGGAGCCAAGATTGCGCCGGATCAGCGCCCGCTTGCCAGCACGCAGCATGGGTTTGTGGACGTAAAACTCATCAGGATTTACGGCGCCCTGCACCACCGTTTCACCCAGCCCATAACTCGACGTGATGAAAACCACGTCCGAAAAACCCGACTCGGTGTCAATCGTGAACATCACGCCCGCAGCACCTAAATCCGACCGCACCATGCGCTGAATACCAGCGCTTAACGCCACATGTTCGTGCGCAAACCCCTTGTGGACACGGTAGCTGATGGCGCGGTCGTTGTAGAGCGACGCAAACACCTCCCGAATTTTGTGCAGGATGTCATCAATGCCCACTACATTGAGAAAGGTTTCCTGCTGACCGGCAAAAGATGCATCCGGCAGATCTTCTGCGGTAGCCGAAGAACGGACGGCAAAAGAAGCCAGCGGGCTCCCCGCGCTGAGTTGCTCGAATGCATCACGGATTTGCTGTTCCAGATCCGGTGGAAAAGGTTGCGCCTCCAGCATGCCGCGAATTTCGGCACCCGCAACGGCCAGCGCACGCACATCTTCGGTGTCGAGCGAGCTCAGGCGGGCGTTGATTTTCCCCGCCAGGTCACCGTACTTCAAAAATTCGCGGAATGCATGGGCCGTCGTGGCAAACCCCGTGGGAACTTTGACTCCTCCTGGCAACTGGGAAATCATCTCGCCCAGGCTGGCGTTTTTGCCACCGACCAATTCGACGTCGGTCATTCGCAGTTTCTCGAAAGGCACGACCAAATCCGTTGCACTAAAAAGTGATGACATACAAAAGCTCCAGAAGTTAAAAACCGTGCGCGCAGACGCTTTTCCGGAGGGCCTTGTGTTGTTCTACTTGTAGGAAACCGGAGGGCGGGAAAATACGCTAAATTGCAAATATTGTAGGGCGCGGCCCCGCAGCCTTTTGAACCTGGATTGACATGCCCTATCGCTCCGTATTTTTTATTTCTGACGGCACCGGGATTACGGCCGAAACCTTCGGCAACGCGATCCTTGCGCAATTCGAGTCCTCAGTCAAACACGTCCGCTTGCCGTTTGTAGATACGGTGGACAAGGCGCACCAAGCGGTGCGACAGGTCACGCATGCGGCGGAAATTGACGGGCAACGGCCCATCGTTTTTTCCACGCTGGTCAATATGGAAGTACTGAGCGTCATTGAAGACGGCTGCAAGCAGCATGCGATGTTGCTGGACATGTTCGGCATGTTCGTACACCCGCTGGAAAAAGAATTGGGACTGAAATCGAACCACCGCATCGGCCGTTTCAGCGATGCCAGCAAAAGCAAGGAGTACCACAACCGGATAGAGGCCATCAATTTTTCGCTGGCCCATGATGACGGCCAGTCAAACCGCGACCTCGAGCAGTCGGATGTGATTCTGGTGGGTGTCAGCCGCAGCGGCAAAACACCGACTTCACTGTACCTGGCGATGCAATACGGGCTCAAGGCGTCCAATTACCCGCTTATTCCCGAAGATTTCGAGCGACGGCAAATCCCGCCGGCGCTGGTAGCCCACAAAGGCAAATTGTTCGGGTTGACGATACAACCGGAGCGTCTGAGCGAGATTCGCAATGAACGCAGACCCAATTCCCGCTATGCGTCGCTTGAGAATTGCCGCCACGAGGTCAGCGAAGCCGAGGCCATGATGCGCCGATCAGGCATTCGCTGGCTCTCGACCACTACCAAGTCGATCGAGGAAATTGCGACCACCATCCTGCAGGAAATTCATCCTGACAGATTGGCTTATTAGCAAGAAATTGAAACGGGCAAGGTTTCAGAGTCCAATGGCAGCGATGCCAGCCTTGGCAATCTGCGCGTCCTCGGTAGATTTCACGCCGCTGACGCCGACGGCACCCAGACACAGCCCGTCTTTCAGGATGGGTACGCCGCCTTCGAGCATAGCCTGCAGCCCTGGCGCACTCAGGAAAGACGCACGGCCGCCATTAATCATGTCCTCGTAGCCCTTACTCTCACGCCGGCCCATGGCCGAGGTGACGGCTTTGCCGGGTGCAATATGGGCGGAAACCGGCGCAGCTCCGTCCATCCGTTGAAACCACAGCATGTGGCCACCATCGTCAACGATGCAAATGCTGACCGCCCAATTGTTTTTGACAGCCTCCGCCTCAGCGGCACTGGCAATGGCTTTGACATCAGCGAGGTCAAGAACGGATTTTGTTTTCATAGGTTTTGCCCAGACAGTAAAAAATTGAAAGCATAACCGCTGCTACCATGGGGATTCGGAAAGTGGTTGGGCCACTGCAGCGGGGGCGCTGTGTTGTGAACATTCGGGGCAATTTTCAGAAAATTGATGACCTTCCCTTGATAATCCCTAAAATGCCACCATTTCAAAGCTAGGTTTTTTTCCAGAGGAGAATCCTTATGAACGATCGTATTACCAGCTTGGACAGCAGTTTCGGCTATGGCGTTTCCGCAGAGCAACGCAACCGCGTTCTGCGCAACACCTACTGGCTCTTGACATTGAGCCTTGTTCCCACCGTACTCGGCGCATGGTTCGGCGTTGCCGCAGGCTTGTCCCATGTGCTGTCGGGTGGGCTTGGTATGGTGGTTTTCCTGGTGGGCGCGTTTGGTTTCATGTACGCCATAGAAAAGAACAAAAACTCCGCGGCCGGCGTTCCCATCTTGCTGGGCTTCACTTTTTTCATGGGGCTGATGTTGTCGCGCATGATTGAGATGACCCTGGGCTTTCGCAATGGTGCCGATCTGATCATGATTGCTTTTGGCGGCACGGCGGGTGTGTTTATGGCGATGGCGAGCCTGGCAACCGTGATCAAACGCGACCTGTCGGGCATGGGCAAATGGCTGTTTGTCGGTCTGGTGGTCGTGCTGGTGGGTAGCCTGATCAATATGTTTGTCGGTTCGAGTGCCGGCATGCTGGCAATTTCGGTGGCCATCATCGGCATTTTTAGTGCTTACATGCTGTATGACGTCAAGCGCATCATCGACGGGGGCGAAACCAATTACATCACTGCAACGCTGGCCCTTTACCTGGACATCATCAACGTGTTCCAGAGTTTGCTGGCTTTGCTCGGAATTTTCGGTGGCGAACGCGACTGATTGTTCGAGCAACCTCTCCCACGAAAAGGCCCCTTGGGGCCTTTTTCTTTGAGACTATCGGCAGTCCTGCTCAACAATAGGCAACTTTTGCCGATAAATGATTGCATACCCGTAAATAATGTCCATGACCGCTCGCCCAATCCTCTTTGCAATTACCCTGCTGTTGGCGGGCTGCGACCTGCAGACGCTGCTGGCAGACCCGAAAGTTGCGCAAAAAGAATCCGAAGCGAAGGCCATTGGCAGTGCTTGCCGCCATGCCATGCGCAGCCTGGAAGATTGCTACTCCCTCAATGACAAAGCATCCAAGGGTGCGATATTTGCCGGATGGAAAGACATGGACCAGTACATGCGGGACAACAAAATTGAAGGCATTGAACCCAAGGGTCTTCGGCCATCCCCGGTCGCAGAGGTCGCTCCAGGCGAGGAGATTGTGGACTCTGGAAAATCAGACAAAGCTGCCGCGGATGTTGAAAAGCCTGGCAAGGCCAAGGCCAAGTCCGAGGCTAAATCGACGACCAAATCGGGCGAGTAATTCAGGCAGTCACGCCTGACGCACTAAGCTGCAATCCAGTCGAACACCGCCATGCTTTCTACGTGCGCGGTGTGCGGAAACATATTGACCATACCGGCCGCTGTGCACTGATAACCGCATTGATCCACTAATACGGCGGCGTCACGTGCCAGCGTGGCGGGGTTGCAACTGACGTACACAATGCGCGCCGGAGGGGTCCAATCTCCCCGCTCGGCACTGCCAATCAGCGCAGCCAGCGCCTGCACCAACGAGAAAGCGCCTTCGCGGGGCGGATCGACGAGCCACTTTTGCGCGGTGCCGTCAGCGGCCAACACTTGCGGCGTCATTTCGAACAGGTTGCGCACGACAAATTCCGTCGGCGCCAATGGACGGCGGGCTCCGGGCAGCATCCCGAATGCTGAAAAATTGTGCTTGTAGTTTTCACGCGAGCGCGCCACCAGCGACTCTGCACCCTCCACTCCGAGCACCTCGCCTGCCTGCGTCGCCAAAGGCAAGGTGAAATTACCGAGACCACAAAACCAGTCAATGACGCGCTCAGTGCTTTTGACATCCAGCAGGGCGAGCGCACGGGACACCAATACGCGGTTGATGTGCGGATTGACCTGCGTAAAGTCTGTAGGCTTGAACGGCATGGTGATGCCGAATTGCGGCAATCGGTAGGCCAAAGAGCCAGTCCCGTGACCCGACACTTCGTCCAGCCGGGCAATGGTTTCCGGCCCTTTGGGTTGCAACCACCATTGAACACCGTGGTGGGCGGCCGCAAATTCGCGTAGTTTTTGCAGGTCCTTGCCACTCAGGGGCTCAAGATGGCGCAACACGAGCGCAGTAATGTCGCCCACCTGGGCATCGGCAGAGTCGCCAATGGCAAGTTCGATTTGTGGCAAGGTTTCGGCCGCATCCATTGCGCCAATCAGGGCCCGCAACGGCAGCAGCATCGCACTCACGTGCGGGGGCAGTACATGGCATTCCTTCATGTCAGCGACAAAATGGCTTTTACGCTCGTGAAAACCAATCAACACTGCGCCCTTCTTGCGCACAAACCGCACCGACAGTCGCGCCCGGTAGCGGTAACCCCAGGCCGGGCCCTCAATGGGCCGCAACACATTCACCGGCTTGACCTTACCGATGTGCCACAGGTTGTCCTCCAGAACGCGCTGCTTGACTGCGACCTGCGCACCCACGTGCAAATGCTGCATCTTGCAACCGCCACAGGCGCCTTCGTGCAGTCCAAAATGCGGGCATTGGGGTTGAACGCGCTGCGAAGACTCCTTGTGAATTTCTGTCAGCGTGCCTTTTTCAAAACTGCTTTTGCTGCGGTGTATCCGCGCACTCACCAGCTCAAACGGCAGTGCGCCGTCCACAAAAACAACCTTTCCGTCGGTCTTGTGGGCAACGCCCTGCGCTTCGAGATCAAGCGCTTCGATGCGCAGCCAGCCCTCCGGCAGCGTTTGTGCCGCATGGGAATCAGGGGTTTTGGATTCAGTCATGCCGCATTGTCTCAGGCGGTAACGGCCGTTCAACCGGCACAGCTATCGGGTCAGGAAGTCGCCTCGCTACCTAGAGGGCAAAAACTTGGTCGGATCCACCGGTTTACCCTGGCGCCGAACCTCGAAATGCAATTTGACGCGATCAGAATCCGTGTTACCCATCTCGGCAATTTTCTGACCCTTTTTCACGGTCTGGTCTTCCTTGACCAGCAGGGTCTGGTTGTGGGCGTAGGCGGTTAAAAACGTGCTGTTGTGTTTCAGAATGATCAACTTGCCGTATCCCCGCAGCCCCTCGCCTGCGTACACCACTTTACCGTCCGCGGAGGCGAGTACCGGGTCACCGGCAGCGCCGCCAATGTCAAGACCTTTGTTCTTGGACTCGTCAAATGCAGCAAGGACTGGTCCATTGCTCGGCCAAATCCAGCCAAGATCCTCATCACTCCCGGAGACGGGGGCTGTAGCAGCCGGCGTGGCTGCGGGCGCTGAGGAAGAAGCCGCGGCCGAACTCGCTGCGGAAGCCGGCGCCAGCGGAGTGCTTGCAATGGCGCTGTTGGTGACAGGTTTGGCAACCGCTGCCGTCGGCGGCGCATCCCCGGCCGCCGGCGGAATGACCCGCAAGACTTGTCCAACTTCAATCTTGTTGGGGTTGTCCAGATTATTCCAGCGCGCAATGTCCTTGTGGTTTTGACCGTTTTCAAGTCCGATCCGGATCAGCGTGTCGTTGGGTTTGACCGTGTAGTCCCCCGGCTTGCCGGCATTTTCAAAGCCCGGGGGGGGCTTCACCGCCGGTGTCGCCGCAAGATTGGCTGTAGCGGAAACAGCCGGAGGTTTGGCCGGTGCGGACGCCCTGTCTTCCACCGGCGCGCGGTTCAGGGAAGTGGAACTGCATCCCACCAAAACCAGCGCCAGCGCAACACTGGCCAGCGTACCACCCCGATGAAACAAACCGTACATAAATGCTTTCTTTCTAGGCAATGCCGGATTTTAGTGGGACAAAATGCACTGCCTCGAGCAAAGTCTGGCGCAAGCCGGTGGCCGTTTTGTCCACCACCAGCAACGCCTGCCCGCCACCGCCAACCAGGGACGAATGCACTGGCGCCACAAGCCGGCCGCCAACGGCGAGTTGGTCCAGCCATGCCTGGGGAACGGCCTCACCGCCGGCAGCGGCAATAATTCCCGCATAGGGTGCGCCCTTGGCAAAGCCCTGCATACCGTCGCCAAACAGCAAATGCACATTGGCCAAGCGGAAATGCCGCAAGTTTTCGCGAGCCCGGTCGTGCAAGCCGCGCAGGCGCTCAATGCTGTAAACCTCCGTGGCCACCATGCTCAGGACCGCTGCCTGATAACCGCAGCCAGTTCCGATTTCCAGCACCCGGCCCAACTTGCCCGTTGCGCCGTTGCGCAGCAGTTCAATCATGCGTGACACGACGCCGGGCTTGGAGATCGTCTGCCCCAGACCGATCGGCAAGCTGGTGTCTTCATAGGCCTGATTGACCAGCGCCGTGTCCACGAATCGATGGCGCTCGACGGTACCCATGGCGTTGAGCACCAAGCTATCGCCAATGCCTTGCTTCTGCAACAGCTGCACCATCCGGGCTCGCACCGCACCAGAATCCAGCCCCAATCCCTGCGGGGAGTGATCGCTGCCCGCATTCGCCGATATAACGTGTCCCGCCCGCCTGACCTTTAATCCGTCGAGTTTTGCGGGAAAGGAGGGCCGCTGCTTCATGGCGCCGGCAGTTCCATGGCGTTGGCCAACCGGGCTGCCGTTTGGGACCAGTAGCCCAAACTGCCGTGGTCCGTCAAATCCACTTTCAGGGGCGTTATTGCCAAATGGCCGGTTGCCGTGGCGTGGAAATCGGTACCTTCAGCATCGTCCATTACCGGACCGGCAGCCCCGATCCAGTACATGGTTTCGCCGCGTGGGCTCTGCTGGGTAATGACCTTTTCTGCAGCATGGCGCTTGCCCAGCCGGCAGAGCTTCATTTTGCCGATTTCGGCAAACGGCAAATTCGGAATGTTGACGTTCAGAAGCCAGGGCTTGGGCGTAATGAGTTGCTGATGCTGCAAGGCCAGCACCAGTTCGCGGGCCTTGCGTGCGGCGCTCTCCAGATGAACCCAGTCTTTGTGCACTTGCGAGAAGGCGATGGCCGGAATTCCAAAAAGAAAACCCTCCATTGCAGCACCGACGGTGCCGGAGTAAATGGTGTCGTCGCCCATGTTGGCGCCGTTATTGATGCCGGAGACGACCAGATCCGGGCGATAGTCCAGCAATCCGGACAAGGCAATATGGACACAGTCGGCAGGTGTGCCATTGACATAGCGGAACCCGTTGGCTGCCCGGTGCACGTAGAGCGGCGAATGCAAGGTCAGGGCATTCGATTTGGCGCTGTTGTTTTGCTCCGGCGCAATGACCTCAACATCGGCAACATCCTTGAGCGCATCAAAGAGCGCCACGATGCCCGCCGCCTGGTAACCATCATCATTGGAAATTAGTATTTTCATAATCACATCAAGTGCAAAACGATTGTAGGTCTGACGCGCGACGGTAAAACGCCTATCATCCCGCCACCTAATTTGGAGGAACGGCATGCATGCCTGGATTTGTGACAACCCCACCGGGGTCGATGACCTGCGATGGAAAGAACTCACAACACCGCAACCTGCGCACGGCGAGGTGCTTGTCGAAATCAAAGCTGCAAGCCTGAACTTTCCGGACATCCTGATCGTTCAAAACAAGTACCAGTTCAAACCGAAACTGCCGTTCGTGCCAGGTTCGGAATATGCTGGTGTGGTGGTGTCGGTCGGGGAAGGTGTGGACAACCTGTCGGTGGGCCAAGCCGTGGCCTGCCTGAGCGGCACAGGCGGATTTGGAACGCACACACTGGCGCCTGCCGCCTTGTGCCTGCCTTTGCCCGCCGGTTTTCCTCTGGTGGACGCCGCCGCCTTCACCATGACCTATGGCACGTCGCACCATGCTTTGCTGGACCGCGGACAGCTCAAGGCGGGTGAAACCGTGCTGATTCTGGGCGCTGCCGGAGGTGTGGGCACTGCCGCCATCCAGATTGCCAAGGCTGCCGGAGCGAGAGTGATTGCTGCGGCATCGACGGCTGAAAAATGTGCCATTTGCGTTTCCATTGGCGCTGATGCCACCATCAATTACGCCACTGAAGATCTGCGTGGCGCGCTCAAACTTTTGACTGACGGCAAGGGCCCGGATGTTGTCTATGACCCGGTCGGCGGCGGACTCGCCGAGCCTGCCTTTCGCTCGATCGCATGGCGCGGACGCTACCTCGTTGTCGGCTTTGCTGCAGGCCCGATTCCGGCTCTGCCATTCAATCTGGCCTTGCTCAAGGGCGCATCCATTGTGGGTGTATTCTGGGGTGACTTTGCCAAACGCGAACCGCGCCACAACGCGCGCATGATGACCGAGCTAATGCAGTGGCACGCCGAGGGAAAAATCAAACCCGTGATCGACCGGACCATGCCACTGTCAGAACTCAAGGCCGCCTACGCCCACATGGGATCGCGCGGCGTTATGGGCAAGCTGGTCATGGTGCCGAACTGAGCATCCGGGAGCTTTAACACGCGGTGCCCAGCCACAGGGCCGAAGTCCAAATATGAAAAAGAACATTGCGATTTATAAGTTGACTGCCCTGCTGTTTTCCCTTGTGCTGATCGGCGCGACCTTCGCACTGTGGACACCTGACAAACCACTGGCGTTT
>CAIOLZ010000255.1 GCA_903859265.1 uncultured beta proteobacterium | reverse complement strand
TCCAGCCAAAGCCATTCAACTCTGCCATCGGCAACGCATCCATGTCGGCGCGCAGGCCTATCATTTTTGGGGCCGTACCTTCCGCAACGTTTTGGCTGCCTTGAATCAGTGCCACGACGCCCGTCCTCCCGATACCCGTGTGCAGCGCATCAACACCACACACCTTGAGTGCTTCAATCACCCGCTGTGCGGTGTAAACCTCTTGAAATCCCAGCTCCGGGTTGGCATGCAAATCGCGCCGCAGCGCAGTCAACTCGGGATGAAACTTTTGAATTCGCGCAAACGGCCTGCCGCCGGCTACCAAATTGGATGTGGTCATGGATTTACTTTAACGCAAGCCCTGTCAATTTCGAAGCATCCACTCCGTCATTTGCGCCACAACCTGCGAATCGAGCCCATTGAAGCCGTGGTGTGCCCTGCTCTCGCAGGGATCGCCAAAGCTGTCTCCGCCTTTGATGGACAACAGTTCTTTGCGTGGCGCGTTGGTTAATTGCTCCATCAGGGTGCCGGTTTCCTGGAACGGACACAGCTTGCAGCCGTCCTGCTCGTGGTGCACCACGAGTACCGGAATATGCAGCTCTGAAAGCGGCATCGCGTTCACCGATCGGCCTTTTGGATCGACCAGAATAGACGATGTCAGCACCAACCCGTCGGGGCCGCCGGCACCCGACAATGCGATGCCTACAAAGGCCGCAGACTGCGTGCCGCGGCTGGTTCCCACCAGCCAGACCGGCAACCCTGACTGCGTCCGAATCCATGCAATGACGGATTTGATGTCTTCAACATGCTCGGGCGTTTGCCTGAATCCCGACAGAAACGGCCCACCCTGGCGGTCCGAGGGCGCGTCCACCACCGCGACCAGAAATCCTTGGTCGGCAAACATTTGCCGTGTCCGCACCAGAAAATTGTTGCCTCCCCACCGCATTGAACCGTTCGAGTCGATCTGGAGTCCGCCATTGCCACCTGCCATCAGAATCACGGCGGCTTTTGGCGCAGCAGGCGTCAGCAACAAAAACCTTTGGGTAACCCCGGCTCGGGTGGGAATGTCCACCGTTTTTTGGACCGTTTGCGCATGCGCCAAGCCAATCCAGCCAACCAGCCAAGCCAACAGCCAAACCCTGTTCCACAAGTTCATGGTGCTGTCCCGATATTTTTCAAATGCTCAAGTATCACCGAGGACGCCAGGCCCATACACAGGCAACCATCTCCCCGCTACTTACTTCGGTAGTACCGCGCGAGCACGTCAAACGCTTGTTTGCGGGTTTTTTTGTCTTCGGCAATCAGGCCTTTTCGGTTGAAGCCTTGGTTGAAGACGGTTTGGCGGCGTTCGGAGCGGAAGTCGTAGAGCAGCCAGGGCGTCATGCCGCAGACGTAAGGGGCTTTTTCCAGGTGCTTGATTTGCTGCGCATAGACGGCGGCTTGGCATTCTTCGGTGTAGAACTCGGTGGGTTTGCCGTGGTGCCCGGCCATGGCGTCGGCGCCGGTTTCGCTGATGATGACGGGTTTGTCTGGCGCAGAAGCGTGCAGCAACTTTTTTAGGCCACAGAAGTCTGGCTCGTACCAGCCGAAGTATTCGTTGATGCCGATGACGTCAATGTGCGCGGTCAATCGGTCTTCGATGCAGAATTTTTCGCGGTTGATCAGGCAGGCCGCGCCGACCAGGCGGGTGCTGTCCAAGCCTTTGACGCTGTGTGCCAAGTCGCTCATGAAGGCCAGGCGTGCGTCGCTGTCTTCGTTTTCATTGCCCACACCCCAGAGGATGACGCTGGCGCGGTTGCGGTCGCGCCGCACCAGTTCGAGCATTTGGTTGCGGGCGTCAAACAGGGTGCGCGGGTTGGCAAAGTCAATGGCCCAATAGACCGGAATTTCTTCCCAAAGCAGAAAGCCCAATTCGTCGGCAATGCGGGCCACATGGCCGTGGTGCGGGTAGTGCGAGAGGCGCAAAAAGTTGCAGCCCAGCGCACGCGCATCGGCAAAGCGTTGGCGTACATCGGCCTCGGTGGAGACTTTGCCCAAGAGGGTGTCGTCTTCGTGTACACAAATGCCCTTGAGGTAGATGGACTGGCCGTTGAGCAGAATTTTTTGGCCGTCGGCGCGGATTTCGCGAAAGCCGATCAGGTCGGTGTGGGTGTCGCTGATGTGGGCGATTACGTTGGCATGGTGCAGCTCCCAACGCACGGTGTAGCGCTTGGGGGCGTCTAGCGTCCAAAGCTCTGGACGCGCGGCAATTTCTAGCTGCGCACGGCCGGCGTGGATGGGAACGCTGTGGTGAATGCCGAGTTCGTCAATGTGCAAAGTGGCTTGTGCATGGACTGCATCTGACAATGTGACGTCGGCCAGCAGCGTGCTGTAAGTGCCGTCGGGTTTGAGTTGCACGCTGGCATCGCGGATGAAAACGTCAGGCAGCGAGAGCAGTTGCATTTCGCGGTAAATGCCGCCGTGGTTGAACCAATCAAAGTGGTTCATGGGCACGCGCTGGCGTTCGCGCCTGTTGTCCACATGGATTTGCAAACGGTTGTCGCCAGCGTGCAGATGCCTGCTGAGTTCAACGCAAAAGGGTGTGGAGCCGCCCAGGTGAGTGCCCAAAAACAGGCCGTTCAAAAAGATGCGGGCCTGGTAGTTGGCTGCGCCAATGTGCAGGATGGTGCGGGGCTTGTCGGGGTTGGGCGTGTGGTGCAGCGTGCGCGTGTACCAGGCGCCGCCTTCAAAGTAGGCCCAGTTGGCGCGTTGCGGCTGGTTTGCGTGTTCGGCATGGTGGGCTGTCCAGCAGCTCGGGATGGTGATGTGTTCGCCTTGGCCGGCGTCGTAGTCGCGTGGTTTGGGCCATTGCGGCGCGGGGGTCGGTGTGTCTTCAAACCATTTTTGGCGCAGGCCTTCGTCAAACAAGTCGAGTGTGAAGTGCCATACGCCATCGAGCGATTGGGTGCTGCGTCCGCCCGGGCACACGAGCTGTTCGTGCGTGGCAAAGGCGTGGTCAAAGCGCTGTAGGTAATCCTCATCGTGCAGATGGGCAAAGGGGTCAATGGGGGCCATCGAGGCAATAGGGTCCATCACAGCGGAGGTTTCAGAGTTCTTGTGGTGCGTCATAGGGGGCTTTGCAAAATCCAATGCCGGGCATGCGCCTGAATTGCCAGCCGCCTTTCAATCCGCTTGCTGATCCATCTGCAAAGGGCTCCCACTGCGGCCACAAGCAGCGGGCAATCATGGCAATGGCAATCCAGCGAAACCAAGTGGCAAAGGTGTTGGAATGGCCTTGTGGTTCGGCGTAGCCGCGCACCCAGCCGTCTTGCCTGCGTGGGGGCACGTCCGGGCCGTCTGGCACATCGGCAAAGCCACCGTCGGCATTCTGGAACGCCAGCAGCTCGGGTAGCAGGGTACGCAGCCAGTGTTCAATGTCGGTGCGGCGGTGGTCTATTTGCCAGTAGGCGTGTACCAGCAGATCGACCAGATCGACGTCGATGCAGGCGCTGTGCACGCGTGCGGGTTGGGTCAGGCTGTAGTCCACCGCTTTGTCTTGGTGGGGCAAGGGTCGGCCGGTGACGTACCAAAGGTGGTAGTTGTGCATGGAGCCTGCCATGGCGTGCAGCAGCTTGGTCGGGTTTTGGAGCTGGTCCACGCCCCAAAAACCGGTGCTGGGTTCTTGGGAGGCGTCGTGCCACGCAAAGAGGTCTTGCATGACGGCTTGCACGCGAGCCGCTTTGTCGGTTTGCGTGCGTGCCATCTCTAACAAGAAGCTGCCTAGGTTGACGATGTTGTTGCCCTCCAGCCAAGGGTCGCGCATGTCGCGCTTGGCCAGCCACTGTGCCAAGAAATCCCGATCTAAAAAGCGTTCGACAAAGCTGAGCAGGATCTGGTAGTTGGGCATGGCATCGGCGCTCAGAAATTCCAAGGCGCCTAGGCTGTAGTTGCTGACATGAAAGTCGATGTAGCCCCAGGTCTCGGCCAATTCCGGTTTTTTGAACACATCGGCATCGTGCATGCCCGGCACTCGGAACACGCCGCTGGGTTGGCGCATGGTGATGAGCCATTGCGCCAAGTCGTGCTTGTGCTGTGTGCTCCAGTTTGCCAAGTCGCCCAAGAGGGAGCGTCCCATGATGGCGTTATAAGTGCCCGGCAGCAGCATGCCGGGCCACTGCTGTGCATCGTGCAAGGCGCTAATGCGGCTGACACCGTGGGGTGCGCCCGGCATTTGCATGCGAGCGTACCAGTGCAGGCTGCGCTGGCGGGCGGTTTGGATGTGTGCTTGGAGTTGTGCGTCGGTCGCGCAGGTTTGCAGTGCTGCCATGAAGTCGTGATCTTTGGAGTGCTTTAGCCTTTCACCGCACCTGCCGTCATGCCAGACATGACACGCTTTTGCGCGATGAGAAAGAACAAAGTAACGGGAATGGTGGTCAGAACCGACAAGGCCATGATGCCCTGGAAGTTCACGCCCAGCTCGCCATTGAGGTTCATCAGTGCCACGGGCAGGGTGTAGGTGTCGGGTGATTTGGAAATCACCAGCACCGGCAGCCACTGCGCCCAGTTGAGCAAAAACGTGATGATGGAGGCGGTGGCCACCACGGGTGTGGCCAGCGGCAACACCACGGAAAACAAAATTTGCGCTTCGTTGGCACCGTCGATGATGGCGGCCTCAATGACCGATTTTGGAATGGTTTTAAAGAACTGTTCAAACAGAAAAAATTGAATCGGCCCCAATGCCAGGAACAACACAATGCCGCTGTAGGTGCCGAGCAAACCGATTTTGAAGAGCACGATGTACACCGGAATCACGAGCAGCATGTACGGGTACATGATGGTCACCATAAAGCCCATGCGCAGCAGTTTGAAGCCCCAAAAGTCGGGTCTGCGCACCAAGGCATAGGCACCCAGCGCCGTGACCAGAATGCCCACCACGGTGGAGGCGGTGGTGATGAGCACCGAGTTCAGGGCGTAGCGCCACAAGGGGGTGCCTCCGATGGAGGCCATGTCTTCAAACACTTGCAGCGAAATATGCTCGGGCCACAGGCGCAGCGGCGAGGCCAGAATGTCTTGGCTTGAGCGAAAGGCGCTGACCAACATCCAGTAATACGGGTACAGGCAAATGACGCTGACCACAATGGCCAACGCGTAGGCGAACGCTTTGAGCCAGACCGGGTGGCGATCCAGAGGGGCTGCAGGAGCAAGGCCAGGGGCAAAAATGGGTCGCATCGTCAAACCTTTTGTTTTTGCAGGCGCATCAAACTGGCGGCCAGCACAATCACACCCGCGAACAAAACGCTGGCCATGGCGGTGGCTTCGCCATAGCGGCCTTGGTCAAACAGTTGGTAGGCGTAGTAGCTGATGAAGTTGGTCGCGTCATTGGGTCCGCCCTTGGTCATGATGGCCACCACGGTAAAAGTCTTCAGGTACTGGATGAGTGCATACACGCTATTGACCAAGAGCGCTGGGCGCAACTGCGGGAACACCACGTGCCAGAACTTTTGCCATGCGTTGGCGCCATCAATGTCTGCCGCCTCCATTTGGCCTTTGTCGAGTAAAGCGAGGTTGGCCAGAAAGATGACGACATAAAACCCCGCGTGGTGCCAGAGCTCCGCAATCAGCACGGCCTGCGTGGCGGTGGACATGCTGGCCAGTCCGCCAAAAGTGGGAAGCGACAAGGCAGATAGCGCCATGTTGATCGCTCCAAAGCTTTGGTCGTACAACCAGCGCCACACCACGTAGCCGGCAATGTCGGGCGTCACCACAGGCAAAAAAATGGCCAGCTTAAAAAGAGTGCGCCCTTTTCCGATGAGGCTTGAGTTGAGCAAAAGTGCATACAACATGGCAAAGCCGATGGTGCAGACCACCGCCAGCGCGGTGTAGATGAGTGTGCGCCAGAGCGATTCGATGAACACCGGGTCGGCAAAAATGGCGGCGTAATTAAGCCAGCCTACCCATTCAGGATTTGTTTTGAGCGCAGTGGCTGATGCGGTGAACGAGGTTTGTATGGACAGCACGATCGGCCACACGCCAAACACGGCGGTTAACAGCGCAAACGGCAATACAAACAGCCAGAAGATGCCAATCGGTGGCGACGAGGGTTTGACGCGCATCATTGGATGGCAAGGCCGCTGTCGGCGTCAAACAAATGCATGTGCTGCTGGTCAAAGTAGATTGGCATGGCAGTGCCTACGCGTTCGTGAAAATTGGCTGGACAGCGCGCCACCACTTCGCAAGCACCGACCTTGAACGTCACCAGTGTTTCCGCCCCCAAAGGCTCGGCTACCACCACGCTCGCAAACAATGCGCTGCGGTCGTCTGCTGGTGCGAGATGGATGTTTTCCGGGCGGATGCCAAATACATGGCGCATTGTCGTGACCGATCGAGCCGAGCCGTTTTGCAATTTTGGGGGCAAGTCGAGGCAAGCGCTGTGCTGCTCGGTCTCGCGGCGCTCGGTTCCTGCCTTTCCAGTCAATGCAATCTGTCCGTTGTGCACCATGCAGGGCAGGAGATTCATGGCCGGAGAACCGGTAAAGCCAGCCACAAACGTTGCGCGGGGTTGGGTGTAGATCTGGTGCGGGGTGGCGTACTGCATCAGATTGCCCGCGCTGAGCACGGCAATGCGATCGGCCAGGGTCATGGCTTCCACTTGGTCATGCGTCACATAAATGATGGTGGCGCCCAGACGTTGGTGCAGTTTTTTGATCTCGGTACGCATTTCACCGCGCAATTGCGCGTCGAGATTGGAGAGCGGCTCGTCAAATAGAAAGACCTTGGGTTTGCGCACAATGGCGCGGCCAATCGCTACACGCTGGCGTTGTCCACCAGAGAGTGCGGCAGGCTTGCGATCGAGCATGTGGTCTATGCGCAAGAGACGTGCGGCCTCGAGTACGCGGCGTTTGATTTCGTCTTCTGGCGTTTTGCGCAGACGCAGGCCAAAAGCCATGTTGTCGTACAAACTTTTGTGCGGGTACAGCGCATAGTCCTGAAAGACCATGGCAATGTCGCGTGCACGGGGAGGTTCATCATTGACACGGCGACCATCAATGATGACATCGCCGCCGCTGATGGATTCCAGCCCTGCAATCATGCGCAACAGCGTCGATTTACCACAGCCCGAAGGCCCTACAAACACCACGAATTCACCTGGCCGTATCTCTAGGTCGATGCCTTGGATAACCGTGTTTTTACCGTCGTAGCTTTTAACGACTTGCTTAAGTTCTACGCCTGCCATGAGCGGCTCCTCTATTTTTTGGTCGATAGCTTGGCTACGAGCTGGCGCATTTCGTTGGCGGTTTCGGTAATGAAGGCTTGCCAGTTGGCCGGTGGCTTGGCCAGTGCGCCCATGAGTTTGCGGTGGTAGGCAGCTTCCAGTTCGGGGTAAAACGGGTGTACCGTTTCGGGGAAGTCGTAGGCAGACATTGCGTGATTGCCCAGCGCGAAATACTTTTGGCGCTCTGACAGGGACGAGAGGTCCAGATCTTTGCGGACCGCAGAGCCCACGTTTTCCAAAGATGACTGCTGGGCCGATTTACCCAGCATGAACTTGGCAAAGTCAAGCGCCAAAGCCTTGTGGGGCGAGTTTTCCGGTACCGCCACGCCGCGCATTCCACCGATCACAACCGAGTTTTTGCGTCCGTCAAACGCGGGCCACGGGCCCACCAGAAAGTCGCCGTTGAGCACATTGGCGCCATCCCATTTTTTGACGTTCCAGTCGCCTACACGGAACATGCCGGCCTTGCCGCCTTCGATGACCTGGTACATCTCGCCGAAAGAATGGTTGATGGTATCGGGCGCAACGTAACGGTATTCGGTATAACTTTTGAGCACTTCTTCAAGCACCCTGGCATGGGCAGGCTCGTCGATGGTGATTTTTCCCTGGGGATCGATGATGGTGTCACGCAAGCCAGAACCGAACATGAACAAATCAATCATGTGCACCAGGTCTCGCGGCTTGGCCGCTTCCAGCGCCAGACCAAAAGTACTGCCCTTGCCCTCTCCGGCGGGGTTGTTGTCGCGGAATTTAACGGCAATGCGCTGCACATCGGCCCAGGTGTTGGGGTATTTTTCACCCACTTTGTCGAGCCAGCTTTTGCGCACACCAAAGCCCATTTGCACGCGCTGCACCGGCAGGATGATC
>CAIOLZ010000254.1 GCA_903859265.1 uncultured beta proteobacterium | reverse complement strand
ACGAACTGGCTGCTGATCGCCAGGCCCAGACCTGTGCCACCAAAACGCCGCGTCGTTGACGACTCCGCCTGTGTGAAACCCTTGAATATGCGCGACTGGTTTTCCACCGCAATGCCGATGCCGCTGTCTTGCACGCTGAACTGCAAGGTAGCCGCATCGGCACTGCGCTGAACCAAACGAGTCGCCAGCAACACTTCGCCACGTTCGCTAAATTTGATGGCATTGGTTCCCAGGTTGAGCAGCACTTGCTGCAGCCGCATGGCATCGCCAATCAGGTACCGGGGCAAGGCGGGGTCCATCTCGAACCGCAGTTGCACCGGCTTGTCCCCCACATGGACCGACAAAATCGCCGAGACATCACGCAGCAATTGGTCCATTGCAAAGGGCTGCGGATCGAGTTCCATCTTGCC
Organism: uncultured beta proteobacterium; assembly: GCA_903859265.1. Classification (GTDB taxonomy): domain Bacteria; phylum Pseudomonadota; class Gammaproteobacteria; order Burkholderiales; family Burkholderiaceae_C; genus Allorhodoferax. Next base: position 3,096 of record CAIOLZ010000254.1, on the reverse strand, counting down.
GGCTTCAATCTTGGAGTAGTCCAGGATTTCGTTGAGCAGCTTCATCAGGGTGCGTGCGGCGCTTTCACTTTTGAGGGCGTAATCCGCCTGCCGCTCGGTCAACTCGGTTTTGCCCAACAGCGTCAGCATGCCCAGAATGGCATTCATGGGCGTACGAATTTCATGGCTCATATTCGCCAGGAACTGGCTTTTGGTCAGTGAGGCTGCCTGTGCAGCATGCGTTGCCTCGACCAATGCTTGCTCAGCTTTTTTGGAGGCCGTGATATCGGTGCTGATGGAGACAAATTTTTCGATGGCTCCGTCGGCACCAACGAATGGCGCAATCAGTGTGTCCAACCAGAATAGTTCGCCATCTTTACGCCGGTTACAAATGTGACCACGCCAAGGCTTGCCACGGGAGATCCTGGTCCACATGTCGTGCCAAAACTCCGCGCTTTGAGTTTTGGTGTGCACAACGCCGTAGTTTTGGCCCACAAGTTCAGCACGGGAATATCCGCTGGCCGCGCAGAACGCATCGTTGACCTCCAGAATGCGCCCCGAGCTTGAAGCGATCGACACAATGGTGTGAAGATTGAGAGTTGACAGCAGTGCCTCGTTGTCACGCACAGCGATCTGCAGGTCGCGGGTCATCAGGTTTGCCAGATTTTCCGCCCTCAGCCGCCCTCCCGCCTGCTGGCGCAGCACCAGCGCCAGCAAAATACTGATCAGACTGCCGCTTGCAAAAATCAGCCAGGGAAACGCGATGTTCATCGTGGCTTCGAACGTCGGCGTGCTGTTGAATGTGATCGTGACATTGCGCCCGGGCAGTTGCAGGGGCCTGCGCATCGAAAAGCGCGGCACCGGATTGGGCTTGGCGCCCGGCAAGGTCAGCCCCACGCCGCTGTCGGTGTCAAAAATTAGTGTGCCGCCGGTGGAGTTAACCGGCGCATCCGTAATTTCAAAATCGAGCATTCCGGTCTGGACAGCGCTCAACTCCTCGAGCATCTTCGCGATCTGGATACGCGCATATACGACGCCAACCAGCGCGGCCCGGCGCTCTTTGGGCACATCAATCGGTGCGTTGTTTTTATAAACCGGTATATAGAGCAGCAACCCATTGCCCTTGAAGGGGCCATGCATCAAGGGCAACACACCCGTGATACTCGGAGCGCCGGTATTGATGGCAAGTTGAATGGCCGAGCGCCGGATGGCCTCTGAACCAAGATCGGTCCCCAACACGGTAGCATTATTGGCTGCGGGCTCGATGAACTTGACAACAAAAAGGTCTGTATTGGATTTATCGGTCAGCCGCTGAACCGAAAAATCTGGCGCACCATCGGCGCGCTGGGCAGCCACAAAAGCAGGTAGATCTGCCAGCGCCACCCGCTGCACGAAACCGAATCCAAGCACACCTGGAAATTCATTTTCAATATCGCGCGACAGTACAAACCGGCGGAACTCGTCACGGCTCACCGAGCGCTCTACCGCAGCATACAGCCCGCGTACAGATCGCAAGACGTGAACCGTTTTTTCCATGCGCGCATTGATTTCCACTTCGGTTCGTGCCGACAAGCGCTCGAACTCGACCTCGCTGCTTTTGTCAATTTGCCGGAATTCAAAATGGGCGGCAATCGCCGATAGCACCAAGCCTGCCAACAGCAACAGTGCTGGCAACAAGGCGGTTCTGGTGATCGAATTTTTGATAACTTTCTCGTACAAATCAGGTCAACGGCAGGGCACCATGCAAAGCCTTGCCGAGCAGCCGGTTGGGCGCCAAAGTGAATAAACCCGCGATCAGCAATGCGCCACAGAAGAGGCCCAGCATCGTGAATCTGTGGGCCTGAACCCGGTGTGTTCTGGCACGGTAAACACCAAGCACTAGCATCACCAAAGTGAATACGGACAGACCGTGAATCCACGAATAATGCTGTTGAAAAATCCAGAACGAGCTGATTGCCACGGTCCCCATCAGGGTGACCCAGACCCAGCCTGACGCGCGGTGGCTGATGGTTCCCTTCCTGCGCACAAGAATCACAGCGCCCAGCACAACTGCTGCAACTGCCGCCAGCGCGTGGCCTGCGATAAGGGGTGTCCAGGTGTAAGGCGCTGTCATCCGAAGCGTCAAACCACTGCTAAAAATTTCTCTGCCAGCCGCACCCAATAGGTCGCGCCCAGAGGAATCAGGTCGTCGTTGAAATCGTAGCTCGGGTTGTGCAACATGCAAGGCCCCGCGCCATGACCTGCGGCGCGATGGCCTCCATCACCATTGCCTAAAAACACATAGCACCCGGGCTTTGCCATCAGCATGTAGGCAAAGTCTTCGGCACCCATGGTGGGCTCCTGCGCGATCACATTGTCTGCACCCACGATGTCGGCCATCACGCCCCGCGCAAACTCGGCTTCGGCAGCCGCATTGATCGTAGGCGGGTAGTTGCGGGAAAACTCGAAGGTGCAGGTGACGCCAAACGCCGCCGCCGTATGCTCTGCGACCTCGCGCATGCGCTGCTCGATCAGGTCCAGCAATTCAAAAGTGAAAGTACGCACCGTGCCCTGCATTTCAACGCTGTCAGGGATCACGTTGGTGGCCTCACCGGCATGGATCATGGTGACAGAGATCACGCCGGCATCGATGGGCTTTTTGTTGCGGCTGATGATGGTCTGGAAGGCCTGCACCATCTGGCATGCCACCGGCACCGGGTCGAGCCCCATGTGCGGCATGGCAGCGTGACCACCCTTGCCCCGGATGACGATTTTGAATTCGTTGCTCGACGCCATGACCGGCCCTGCGCTGACCGCAAACTGCCCTTGCGCCATGCCGGGCCAGTTGTGCAGCCCGAATACCGCGTCCATCGGGAACTGCTCAAACAAGCCTTCTTTGACCATCTCCCTGGCGCCGCCGCCGCCTTCCTCGGCAGGCTGAAAAATCAGATAGACCGTGCCATCGAAATTCCGGTTTTGCGACAGGTGTCTGGCCGCCGCCAGCAACATCGCCGTGTGGCCATCATGGCCGCAGGCGTGCATCTTGCCGGGGTACTGGCTGGTGTGGGCAAAGGTGTTGAACTCCTGCATCGGGAGTGCATCCATGTCGGCGCGCAAACCCAGCGCGCGTTGGCTGGT
>CAIOLZ010000253.1 GCA_903859265.1 uncultured beta proteobacterium | reverse complement strand
GTTGCGATCAATGTTGCTGTGGTACATCCGCCCATCGTCATCAGCGGTCAATGCCATCCAGTCGCCCTGGTCATTGCGCTTACCAACGTATGCCGTTTTGTCCCGCCGGAAGACGTTCGGGTGCACAGCGGCCAATGCTTCTGCAACCGGGTCATCGGAACATACAAAAAAAGTGTCACCCGCGTGCTGACGAACGATGTGCTGCACCTCCTCATCGCTGCAACCGACATTGAGGTCGGTACGCCGCAAGTGCAGGCCGTAAAACGGCTTGCCTATGGTTGTTCCGACAAACTGAACCACAGTGTCGCGAATACCGTCCTGATAAACGCAACTTTGCAAGGCAGTCACCACGTGTTCTATCGGCAGCCACGGTGGAATCAGCGCGGGGTAAAAAAATATGGGTTTGCCGCTGGCGATTACCCGTTGTTCAAAATCAGCCAGCGAATCATAGGCATAGGCCGACTGAAACGGGACCTTCAGTGTGTCGGAGCCCAGCGTGTCGTGCAGGAGTACTACGCTGCTGTCCAGCGTACCGGCCAAATCCGTGAGTGAGCGTGTCGAAACTTCCAGCGTTGAATTGAATATTTGCCCAAAAGCAGCCTGGCACCAGTTATTGCGTGGCCAATAAACAATCGGCTTCCAATCAAAAAGATTTGCAAGCGCAAGGCCCGAGATGAGGGTATTGAGGCGATTGCCAAAACCACCGTCGCAGAAAATCGAAATGACTTGTTTGTTGGTCATGAGCGCGTGCCGATGGACACATTCTAGGGTTCGCGCCCTGCCTCATTGAGGCCCTTCAAAATCGGCCAGGCAAGGTAGGAGATCACCGACCGTTTGCCGACCACGATTTCGGCATTCAGGGTCATCCCGGGCAGCAGTCGTGATTTGTCCACCATGTTCTTCAGAGCCGTGCTGCCCAGTGTGACGCGCGATACATAGTAAACATTGCCAACCGCTTTGTTGGCCGAATCCCGCCGGAAAGAGTCTTCGCTGATGGTGCGCACCGTGCCTTCGAGTGTCCCGTGGCGCTGAAACGGGAACGCTTCAATTTTCAAGTGGACCGGTGCACCGGGCTTGATGTAACCAACGTCCACCGCGTCAATCTGCACCTCGGCCTCCAGCGCAACATTGATGGGAACCAGCGTAAAAAAAGTTTCGGCCTCACGCACGATTGATCCCGGTGACAGCTTGATGATGTCGAGCACTACAGAGTCTTCGGGCGCAGTCAGCGTGATGAGCCGGCTGCGTTTATCGGCCTTTTGAATCTGCTCGCGCAAGGCATCACGCTCCCGGGTCACGGACAGCAATTCCTCCATCGCTTTTTGCCGCCATCCCCGCTCAAACGCAGTTTTGTCTGCCTCATACGCAGCGAGGTCACGCAAAATCTCCTGCTCGTGGTTCACCACCTGCGCCAGTTCGCGCTCTACTTCCTTGCTGCGAATTTGAGCTTCCATCAGTTGCAATGGCGCGCCCAGTTTCTGGGCGACCAATTTCTCCTGTATGCCTTCAATTTCTTTCAACTGGCGCAGCCGTGCCGACGCCAGTTGCTGGTCGTGCCGGTTGGCGCTCAGCGCTGCACGGAGCTTGCCAATCGACTCATCGATTTTGAGCTTTTGCGCCCTGTAGTTGGCGCGCCGCTCGGACAAGAGATTGGCCTGCAACTCACCATCTGCGCTGCCGGCGGGCTTGCTCTGCAAATCCTGCCCGGCAAGCTCCTGCTCCAGCCCGGTGGCCTGGGTTTCCAGACTGTCGAGTCGCAGCTTCAGCTGGTTTTCGTCAGACCGAATGAACGTTGCGTCCAGCACAGCCAGCGTGTCACCTTTTTTCACGAGCTGACCGGGGCGCACATTAATGCTCTGGATGATGGAAGTCTCCAGCGGTTGCACCACGATGTTGGGCAACGGATTGACCAGGGTGCCCTGTGCCGTGACCACCATGTCGAGCTTGGAAAAGACCGCCCAACAGATGAAAACCACCAGCGACACCGCCAGAAGCTGCAAGGTGAATTGCGCAAAGCGCGGCGGAGGGCTCTGCTCCAGCGCATCCGCATCCGGCAAATATTCAACCGCTGGCGCAGGCTTTCCTGCCTTGCCACCGGACTTCCAGAATAGCCACTTGCTGCTCATAGATGGCTGGCCTGCTGTTTCCACAAGTGCTGGTAGGGCTCGCACCGGGTCAGGAGTTCGGCATGGCGCCCGCTATCGAGCAGCTTGCCCTGTTGCATCACCAAAATCGCATTGGCATTGACCAGCGTCGAGAGGCGGTGCGAAATCATGATGACGGTTCGCCCGACCGCGATACGCGACAGGTTGTTGATAAAAATCGCCTCGCTCTCCGGGTCGAGCGCACTGGCGGCTTCGTCCAGAATGAGAATGCGCGGCTTGGTCAAAAGGGTCCGGGCAATCGAGAGGCGCTGCTTTTGCCCGCCCGACAAATTGGTGGCGCCTTCTTCGAGCAGGGTGTTGTAGCCCTGCGGTAAGCGCTCGATGAATTCCGATGCGCCGGCTGCATCCGCGGCCGCCACAATGTCCTCAAACGTGGCCTCTGGCCGCGCCGACGTGATGTTGTCGCGAATGCTGCCGCGAAACAGGAAGTTCTCCTGCAGAACGACCCCGATCTGGCGCCGCAAGTGGGCCAGCTCAATTTCGCGCGCATCCACGCGGTCGAAGCGCACGATGCCTTCCTGGATGTTGTAGAGGCCCTGTATGACTTTGGTCAGCGTCGTCTTGCCCGAGCCGCTGCGGCCCACGATTCCGATGACCGCGCCCGCGGGAATCGTCAGGTTGGTTTTGTCCAGTGCGTTAACGGCTGAACCAGGATAGCGGAAGGTCACGTCTTCGAAGGATATTTCGCCTGCCAGTTCCGGGCGCAAGCCACCCGCACCGGCGCGGCCTTCCGGAGCGCGATTCATCACGTCACCCACCATCTCCATGGAGAGCAGCACATCCTGATATTCGTTCGCCAGCCCGACGATGGACAGCAAGGGCGCCATCACGCGACCCGACATCATCTGGAATCCGATCAACGCGCCCACTGTCATGGTCTGGTCGAACACGTCCTGCGCACCCACGATGATGATCAAAATCGGCAGCAACTTGCCCAGGAAGTCGGTGATGGAATTGCCGATGATTGCCAATTGCCCCACCCGAAAATGCAAGTTGATGGACTGCGCGGAGCGCTGATCCCACATGCGGCGCTGGGCAGGCTCAATGGCCATTGCCTTGATGGTGCGAATGCCATGGATCGACTCAACCATCATGGATTGGCGTGAGCCTTCAGCAATCGACAGGTCTTTCAGTCGCCGCTGATAAATGGGCACCATGGCGGCAACGATGCCGCCGATCACCAACGTGAACGTCAGCGTGATGATGGCCAATTTGGGTGAGTACGAGAACAGAATGGGCGTATAGATAAACAGCGCCGTGGAATCGAGCGCTGTGAAAAACATGCGTCCGGTCAAAAAGCCACGTATCTTTTCCACCTGCTGCATATTGCGCGTGATCACACCCGCGGTATTGGTCTCAAAGTAGTCAATCGGCAGCGACAGCAAGTGCGCGAAAGTACGACGAGAGAGGCGAATGTCGATTTTGTTGGTGGCTGCCATCGTCAGGATCTGCCGCAAGAATCCAAACAGGCTTTCCACGATGGTGGCAAGTATTACTCCTACACCGAGAGCCATCAACGTTGACGAACTTTGGTGCACCAGCACCTTGTCAATCACCAGCTGCGAAAACATGGGCGACGCCAGACTGAGAAACTGCATCGCAACGGCGGCAATAGCGATGTCCCGGAACGAAGCCTTCTGCTTCAGAATTTCCGGAATGAACCAGCGAAATCCAAACGGCCGGTTGACTTCAGCGGCACTGAAAATGCGCTTCATCAGGAAGACATCACCCTTCCACAGCGTGCAGAACTGCGTCTTGCCCAGGTACAAAATGCTTTTGGGGTCGGTCGCCAGCGGATTGAGCACCGCAATTTGTCCACCCTCTTTGTCAGACGCAGAGATGACGATGACGCAGTTTCCATCGCTCATGCGCGCGATGAGGGGAAACACACCACTTTGCGCCAACAGCACTTCCCAACTGAATTTGTCCGCCTTGGCTTTCAGGCCGATGTCACTCGCGATATGCAGCAGTGCGGCGATCGACGGTTCCTCGGCGCCCAACGCATAGTCGTCAATCAGCCGCTCAGGATTCACCGCTAGCCGATGGTGCTGGGCTATGGCGGCGAGGCACTGAATGGAGGTATGCGCAAAGCGTTCGGACATGGTTGAAATCCTCTTGCAAGGAAGAAGTATTTCAACATGGCCGATACGTTGTGATTCCGATGTATAGGGGGTTTTAGCCCCTCATTTAGCCAGATTTGCCGCTTGCCAAAACGACGGTCGCGCCAGCGTTTTGAACAGATGCACCGATGACCGGCGTACTCGAACTGGAGCCGATATGCACTGGAAAGCTCAGCGGGTTGCCGTTGATGTCGAACTGCTTCATGGCACTCACCATTCCGGCAACGGCCAGGGTGGTTGGCGCAACCGTCGTATTTGTTGCGATGGCTCGGCTGCTACTGATCGTGGCATTGCTGGTGCCGGCGGGTGCCATCGCCATATCGGCAAATGTGCCGATAGCCTGCGCCATCACATTCACATTGGTGCTCAGGCCAGCACTGGCGGTTGCCGTGGCGGCCGTGGTCGATTGCGCTTGTACTGTGGGCAACACGGTTGCCGTTGTCTGCACCGCCATCGGGATGGGCGCAGGCGGCAAAGCCTGCGGGAAGCTCAGGCTGATGGGCGGCGCAGCGCTGGTTTGAAACCACACGTCCGCCGATTCATGGGTCGCACCATCGGATGTCTGGTAGGTCGAGGTCAACCCGATCAGGTTTCCGTTATTG
>CAIOLZ010000252.1 GCA_903859265.1 uncultured beta proteobacterium | reverse complement strand
GGACCTGCAAACTGCTTGCCATGGGCTGGGTATTGGCAAGTTCTGCGGCATGGTGCACTCGCACTCCTGAGCGCCAAGACTGCCTGCTCAGGCGCCAGCGCGCTCGGCGTCTGGAGGGCACTCGTTGCAGCGTCCGTATAGCGTCAGCTCGTGGCGCTCCACCGTAAAACCCTTGGGGGCAGCATCGAGCATCGAACCCGGACAACTGTGAATATCAAAAACGCGCTCACACTCGGTGCACATGAAATGGTGGTGGTGGTGTCCGTGGCGTGTGGCTTCGTAGCGGGGATTGGCGCCTGCAAGAGACACCACCGTCAGTACGCCTGACTCGGTCAGTGCCTTGAGGTTTCTGTACACCGTGGCGATACCCATTCCTGCCACCTGCTCCTGCGCACTCTCCAGAATTTCAAGCGCGGACAATGGCCGATCCGACAGTTCAACTGCCGCCCGAATTGCGGTGCGCTGACGCGTTTCCCGTTCCATGAGTCAACTTTCTTCAATTTTGTTGGCAGCTTTACCTGACTGCCCGACAGTGGCTTGCGTTTGTATCTTATGATATTGATAACGCATTATCAATGAAATCGGCAATGAAATTAAGCAAGCGGCTCATTTGCGGACTGACGTGGGCGGCATTGGGTCTGCCCGCTTTTTCGCAAGTAGCCCCTGACGCCCCGGATTCGGCCTCGGCCCGGACGCTGCCAACGGTGACTGTCACCAACGCCTCGGCCACCACCCAGCCAGGGGCTTTGCGCGACGAAGTCGTCAAAACAGAATCCATCAGCGCCCAGGAAATCAAAAATTCCGGCGCTGCCAATCTGCCTGAATTGTTGGCAGGGCGACCAGGAATCGACACCCAGGTGGAATGCTCGGTTTGCAACACGCGCCAGATCACGCTCAACAATTTGCCCGGGCGCTTTACGACGCTGATGGTCGATGGTGTGCCGATTTTTTCGTCGGTGTCCAATGCCTATGGACTGGACATGATCGGCCTCAACAGCCTGGAGCGGGTCGATATATCGCGGGGAGCCGGCACCAGTCTTATCGCGCCGGATTCGCTGGCTGGCACGGTCAATCTGGTGACCAAACGGCCCAAAGCCGACGGTGCGGAAATAGATCTTGACGTTGGCAGTTACGGCATGCAGCGCGAATCACTGTACGGCACCGAAGTGATCCAGGGCGGCGCCCTGATGGTGACCGCCATGCACCAAAGCCAGGACAGCGTGGACTCCATCGGCGACGGAATTTCCCAATCGGCCGGCTTCAACCGCAACCAGCTGGGCCTGGGGCTATTCCTCGACGATGTGGGCGGGTTCAAGGTCAAGACGCGTTTTGACCACCTGGAAGAACAGCGCATGGGCGGCCCGTTGGGCTCGGACTACTACGGCGTCATTGCAAACACCGCCGGAAACCCTTTCAATTTCAGTGCCGGCCCGAACGGCTCTCCCGCAAGCAATGACTGGATCAATCCTGCTACCGGAAAGCTCACCGGTACACCCTACGACGCCGGAGCCTTTGGCCTTGCCCAAATCATCTTTACCACCCGCAATCAAATTGTGAGTACTGCCGAGGAAACGACCGGCTATGGAAAGCTCCGGCTGGCCTTTGGCTACGCCGAGCATGACCAGAGTTCCTGGTACGGGGGCGATGCGAACTACTTCGGAAATCAGCACCAGTACTATCTGGAGAGCAGCCTGCAGCAGAGCTTTGGCGACACCCTGGTTACCACAGGCATCAATTACCGCTACGAAGACCTCAGCAGCACTTCCTATCCCAACAACGCGCCGCCAGCGTTGTTCAATGCCGACGCCTATGCGTACAAGACACCCGGCATTTTCCTGCAGGCATACCGGTCATTCTTCGATGAAAAACTCGAATTGAACGCCAGCCTGCGTTACGACAGCAACAACGACTTTGGCGGCATCGCAACACCAAGACTGGACCTGCTGTGGCACCACACCGACGAAACCTCGAGCCGGCTGGCGATGGGAACCGGTTATCGCTTGCCCACATCATTTTTCGAGCTCGATCACGCCGTTTTGGATGCATCGTCGGTGGACAGGACGCGGGCCGAGGCAGAGCGTTCTGAAAACATATCCTACACATGGAACTATGCGGGAGACAGGACAACCATCACCACGTCTGCCAACCACACGCGCATCAACAACATGGCGCTGTTCCTGCAGGACCCGGCCAACCCCACGGGCCTTGTGCTGGCTCCCGCTGCCAGTGCCTACACCATCGACAACGTTGACTTCGTGGGAACCTGGCAGGTCAATGCCAAAGACGCGATCACGCTGGGACTGGAAAAGTACGCCTACCAGTTCAACCCGGCAGACTTTCAGGGCCAGCTCTTTTCCAGGCCCGACTACCGTGCCTCTTTGGCGCTGGACCACACCAACGGTCCCTGGAACTTGAACATCAAAGCAACGTTCACAGGGCCTCAAAATCTGGCTGCGTTTTATGACTACGCGGACAGCCCCCGGTACAACCTGGACGGTACGCCAAAAATTACAGCCAGCCCGACGTTCTGGGTAGTGGACATGCACGCCAACTACCAATTGACGCCCAAGATCTCGGGCTTTCTTGGCGTGAACAACGTATTCAATTACACGCAGGGCAGCGTGGACAACCCGCTTTTTGTGGACAGCACCGGCAACTTGAATGTGACGCACCTGTGGGGACCACTGATCGGGCGCACCCTGAATGCCGGCATACGGGTTCTTTTCTGATGCGAGCGCTAGCCGTGATGGTGAGTGCGCTGGTGTTGTGCTTTGGATTGGGAACGGCAAACGCCATGGACGCCGAAAGCACGCAGGCGAAGCCATCGCCTTCCGCCCAGGCGCACGACAAGGTCTTGGAGCTGGAGCTTGCAGAGCTCGACGGCACGCAAATTCTCCGTCTTGCCGATTACGCAGGCACGCCTATGGTGTTGAATTTCTGGGGCAGTTTTTGCCCGCCCTGTGTGGCCGAGATGCCGATGCTGCACCAGCAAGCGCTGAATTTTCCCGGTGTTCAGTTTGTAGGCATTGCGGTGGACGACCGCCTCAAAGCGCGCGCCTTTTTGCAGTCGCAAACCGTGACCTACCCGCAATTGCTTGCACCTGGCCAGTCGGACGGCATCATGCGGCGTTTCGGCGACAAAACCGGGGCGCTTCCCTACACGGTGGTGCTCGACGTCAGGCATCGCTTGTGCGCGTCCAAGGCCGGCGGCATTGATTCCAATTGGCTTGCCGATTCATTGCGCCGTTGCGCGCCTTCCAACCTATGAACACCAGACTTTCAAGCATTTTGGGCTGGCCGCTGTGGCTGCGCATAGCCTGCATATTGCCAGTTGTCAGCCTGCTTTGGCTTGCTGTGGCCTGGGCCAATGGACAGGTGCAACCATGATTGCGCTGAAAAACCTGACCGTCAGCTACCGCAGCCACCCGGCGTTGCACCACATCAATGGCAAATTCGAAACCGGATCTTTAACCGCCGTTATCGGGCCCAATGGCGCGGGTAAAAGCACCTTGCTCAAGAGCCTGGTGGGTGCGCTGCCCCTGTCAAGCGGCTCCGTAGGCATGGAACTTGGGCGCGAACGCATCGCCTACCTGCCACAGGCGTCGGAGATTGAACGCACGTTCCCGATCACCGTATTCGATTGCGTCATGCTGGGCACATGGAGCACGGTTGGCCCCTGGCGCGGCATGTCGCGCGCAATGCACGCGCGCATTGAGTCGGCCCTGCACACGGTCGGGCTCGACGGGTTCGAACAACGGCCCGTCGGGACGCTCTCCATGGGGCAACTTCAGCGGGTCATGTTTGCGCGTCTGCTGGTGCAAGACGCTGACCTGATTCTGCTGGATGAACCCTTTAACGCGGTGGACTCCCGGACCACGCAGGCGCTGCTGGAACTCATTGGCAAATGGCATGACGAAGGGCGCACGGTGATTGCCGTACTTCACGATGAACACCAAGTGCGTGAATTTTTTCCGGACACACTGCTGCTGGCCCGGGAAGTCGTGGCCTGGGGTGAAACGCCAGGGGTGATGACGCCAGACAATCTGCAGCGGGCCCGCATGATGGCCGAGGCCTGGGATGATACGGCCCAGGAATGCCACACAGACGAGGTCGAGGGACATAACAATTCGGTGGTGACACCATGATCCACTGGATCCAAACCGTGTGGGGCCTGCTGGTTGACCCCTTCAGCGAGTTCGCCTTTATGCGTCGCGCCTTGGTGGCGACCCTGGCGCTCTCGGTGAGCGGCGCACCATTGGGCATTTTCCTGACCTTGCGGCGCATGAGCCTGTTGGGCGACGCCCTGAGCCACGCGATATTGCCGGGTGTGGCGATGGGTTTCATGCTGTTCGGTGTGTCCCTCACCGCCATGACCATCGGTGGCGTCCTCGGCGGCCTGATCGTGGTCGCGCTGGCCGGCCTGGTGAGCCGATCGACCTTGCTCAAGGAGGATGCCAGCCTGGCCGCCATTTACCTGGTAGCACTGGCACTGGGTATCACGCTGATGTCATCGCAGGGCACTCAACTGGATTTGTTGCACATCCTGTTCGGCAGCGCACTCGGTGTGGACAGTCAGGGCCTGATCATGGTGACCGGCGTTGCCAGCGGGACGCTGCTGACGCTGGCCGTCCTCTACCGCGGTCTGGTGCTGGAGAGTTTTGACCCGGTGTACCTGGCGGCTTCCGGACGGCGCAGCTGGGTCTGGCAACAGGGTTTTCTGATGCTGGTCGTGGTCAATCTGGTTGCCGGATTCCAGACCATGGGCACGCTGATGGCGGTGGGCCTGATGATGTTGCCCGCAGTTTCGGCGCGCCTGTGGCACGACACTCTGCCCGCCCAACTGATCAATGCCGCCTTGCAGGCCATGCTTGCAGGTTTTGGCGGACTGCTGGTCTCCTATTACTTCAACACACCATCGGGGCCCACCATCATTGGCTGCGCCGGAATCCTGTATGGCATTTCATTGCTGCTGGCCCCGGGCGGATGGGTCCAGGGTCTGCTGCCCCAAAAGCACCGCACTGCCTGAGACTGAAAATGCACAGACGTCTTCTTCAGATTGCTTTGGCCGCCTGCTTGCTCATTGCAGCTTATGTTCCAACTGGCACGCAGGCCTCTGAACCCATGAAGGTAACGGCCAGTTTCAGCATTCTGGCCGACCTTGTAAGCGTTGTCGGCGCCGACCGCGTCAAGGTGACTGCGCTGGTGGGGCCGGACGAGGATGCCCATGTATTCGAGCCCAAACCGGTGGACGCAAAAACCATTCTGCAATCCAGGCTCATCGTGATGAACGGCCTCGGCTTTGAACGCTGGATGCAAAAGCTCCTTGAATCGTCAGGCTTCAAGGGCGAGCGGCTGGAGGCATCCAAAGGCATCACACCGCGCACCCTGGCCGTTGGAGGTTTGCCGGGATTAACCGAAACAGACCCGCATGCCTGGCAGGACCCGACCAACGTGATGATTTACGTCCAGAACATCAGGACTGCGCTGACCAAACTCGATCCGGCCGGAGCGTCTGTGTACCAGAAGAACGCTGACGGCTACATCACGGAACTTCAGGCACTCGACGACTGGGCAAAAGCGCAGATAAACAGCATCCCGCCAGCCAAGCGCAAGGTCATCACCTCGCACGATGCTTTTGGCTATTTCGCCGCGCACTACAACGTCACCATCCTTGCGGCCCAAGGTGTTTCCACGGAAACCGAGCCCGGTGCCAGGGAAGTTGCGGGGCTCATTCGCCAGATCAAACGTGAAAAGATCAAGGCCGTATTCATGGAAAACATGGCCAATCCAAAGCTCATAACGCAAATCGCAGCCGATACAGGCGTCACGCTCGGCCCCGAACTGTATGTGGATGCCTTGTCCGCCAAAGATGCGGCAGGCGCGAGCTATCTGAAGTTGATGCACCACAACATTGCGGAACTTGTCAACGCAATGCAAAAGAACTGAGGCAGTAAGCCCGGATGTCCGTCAACGCCTCAAGAACTTCGTCGCTCCGTAGCACGGTGGCCCTCATTGTTGCCGTCGTGTTGCTGCATATTGCCGCCCTATGGGCTTTGCAGACCGGCTTGTTGCAAAGGGCTGTGGAGATCGTGGTGCCGGTGGAGGCGATTGCGACTACGGATGAGCCGGTCAAACCCATGCCGGAGCCGCCAAAGCCTTTGCCAGCAAAGCCCGCCATGGTGCCCCATGCCGAGCCCGCCAAAGCGCTGACGGCCCCGGCGCCCGTCCCTGTGGCCATCCCGGACGCTTTACCGACCCCCAACTCCGTCGCAGGAACCACGGTTGCCCAACCGGTCCTGAGTCCGATCGGCACACCGGCAAGTCCTGCAAAAACAGAAGTGGCCGCCGCGCCCAAAGTGGAACTACCCTCAAGCAGTGCCGAGTACCTGCACAATCCAAAACCCGCCTATCCCAATATCAGTAAAAGGCGCGGCGAGCAGGGCACGGTAACCATCAGCGTTCTCATCGGCACCGACGGGTCGGCGCAGGATGCCAGGGTCAAGACGTCCAGCGGATTTGAACTGTTGGACCAGGCCGCACTGAGCACGGTAAAGAGCTGGCGCTATGTTCCCGGAAAACGCGGCGGCGTCCCCGAGCCCATGTGGTTTAACGTACCTATAAATTTTGTGTTGGAAGGATCTCAATGAACGCCGGAACGGGAATTTTGAATGTTTGGGAGCAGGGCGATCTGGTAACGCGCGGCGTGCTGCTGCTTTTGCTGTGCATGTCGCTGGCTTCCTGGATCGTGATGTTCATGAAATCCTTGAACCTCGCGGCGCAGACCCGGGAATCGAAGCAGATAGAAGCGTTCTGGCATGCCAAGGACTTCACACAGGGGGTTGCGCTGCTTGCCGCCCATCCAGATAGCCCTTATCTGGCCTTGGCCATGGAGGGCGAAAAAGCAGCCAGGCACATTGGCGCTCAGCATGACAATACGCAACATGCGCTGCATGAAGGCTTCGACTTCAGCGACTGGTTGACCCGCAGCCTTCAGAATGGCATTGACGATGCAACCTCAGATTTGCAAAGCGGGCTGGGGATTCTGGCGTCTGCCGGATCAACCGCGCCCTTTATCGGTCTGTTCGGAACCGTTTGGGGTATCTACCATGCATTGATGGCAATCGGGTTGGCGGGGCAAGCCTCGCTGGACAAGGTGGCCGGCCCGATTGGGGAGTCGCTCATCATGACGGCGCTGGGACTCGCGGTTGCCATTCCGGCTGTCCTCGGCTACAACGCCATCGTGCGTGCCAACAAAAAAGTGCTATCCCGGTTGAGCCGTTTTGCGCACGACTTGCATGCGTATTTTCTGACTGGTGCGCGCGTGGGGAACATCAAAAAATCCGGAGACCACTAAATGGCTTTCAAGGCCCAGGACCACTCCGATGAAGTGATGAACGAAATCAACATGACGCCACTCGTGGATGTGATGCTGGTACTCCTCATTATTTTTATCATCACCATTCCGATCATGCAGCATGCGGTCAATATCGACCTCCCGCACGCGGTCAATCAGCCCGAAAACATCAAGCCCGAGACCATCCGGCTCAGCGTGGATGCCACCGGTTCCTATTTCTGGAATGACATCCTGGTCAGCGATGCGCAACTCAACGCCAACCTGAAAGCCGCAGCGCAAAAGCAGCCGCAGCCGGAACTGCATATTCGCGCGGATAAGGCAGTCCGCTATGAACGCGTGGCCACCGCCATGGCTGCGGCCCAGCGCTCGGGCATCCGGAAAATTGGTTTTATTACCGAACCCAATTGATGTATTCCGGAGCGCCCGTGTTTGCAGGTAACCGCCGCACAGGAACTGCCTGGAAATCGTAGCCATGCAATAATCTTCCTATGGAAAAACTCCGCAATGCACACCATATGGCGCGTTTCGTGCTGGTGTGGTTCGCGTTGTTTCTGGGTGTTGCCATTGCTTCTCCCATAGTCCATCCGCAGAATTCGCAACTGGTGTGTTCCGCCTCCGGGACGATGAAGCTGGCCCCTGCCAACGGGGACGCGAATGCGGCGGGGGTCGGTCACACGATGGACTGCCCCCTGTGTGCCGGTGTAGGGGCTCCCCCCTCCATTGCCTTTGTCCTGTTCGACCACGCGCAGCCGATGGGTTTTGCGATGCAGAGCATTGCATCGGCCCGCATTGCATCAGCCACCGCAGCGCCGCTGCCGGCGCGCGGCCCCCCGACCCGCATCTGAGTTTTCATCGGGCACCCGATCGCTTCAAAACGGCGTATCGGGGCTTGTGAGCATCCGGCGCGATGCTGTCGCCTTCCTGAAGTCCGGTGAAGGCCCGCGCGCCCATTCATGGCGAAGGTTTCATCAACGCCCTCGCCGCCATCGATAAAACCCATGTTCGAAAAGAACCCTATGCAACTGCCAATGCTAAAAATTTACCGCGCAATCTGCATGCGCATTGCTATTTGCGTCCTGCCACTGATAGCGACCTTGGCTGCATCCCCGTCTTATGCACAGGCCGTCAACGTTCAGAGCGCCTGGGCCAATCCCACCGTGCCGGGTCAAACGTCAAGCAGCGCCTTTATGAAACTCACTGCCAGCAGTGACACCCGCCTGATCGCTGTATCGACTCCGGTAGCAGGGGTGGCGGAAGTTCATGAAATGAAGATGAGCGGCGCAATGATGACGATGCGCGCAGTGACGGGGGGATTGCCGCTCCCCAAGGGCAAAACCATCGACCTCACACCGGGTGGCTACCACATCATGCTGATGGACCTCAAACAGCCGCTCGCCAAGGGTTCGTCAATCCCATTGACGCTTGTCTTCAAAGCCGAGGACGGCAGCGAGAGCAAATATTCCCTCAACGCTCCCGTCGCGTCTGCGCTGAACACCGATCCGTCCGCTTCTGGCAATCACTAAGCGCAACAGGTCCATTCGGTCACCTTGTTTCTTTCAACATCGCTTTTCACCTACTTTTATGAAAACTTCTACCCAACTTATTTTGTCCGTATCGCTGGCGCTGCCAGTGGGATCCGCGCTGGCCTGTGCGAGTTGCGGATGTACGCTGAACTCCGACTGGGGCACACAGGGACTGGCCAGTTCCGCAGGCTGGAGC
>CAIOLZ010000251.1 GCA_903859265.1 uncultured beta proteobacterium | reverse complement strand
GTGGGTGCGCGCCAGCAAGGTGGCACCGCGCTCAGTGAGCTGGCCGTTCAATGGCAGACCGGACAGATGGGCTCCGACCACCGCCAGGCACAGCGTTGGCAATGAACCATTCGAGAGTGGCGTGTCAGTGGCCTGCAAGCCAGCAATCGCAACCGGCTCAGGCAGCGACGTTTGCAGCGCGCCTTGCGGCAAGCCTGTGGCATGGTGATAGCGCTGGGCCAATTCGGCCAGCTGCAAGTCACTGGCGCATGGCCCCACCAGAGTCACCCCGAAAGGCAGGCCGTCCGGTCGGATTTCGCTGGGAACAGACACCGCCGCGTAGTCCAGCAAATTCACAAAGTTGGTATAGGCACCCAGGTTTCTGTTGAGCGCAACAGGGTCCTCCAGCATTTGCGCAATCGTGTAGTGCGTGGGTACCGTGGGCAGCAACAAGACGTCAATGCCATCCCACATGGCTTGCGCCTGCTGGCCCAGGGCACGCAATTGCGTTTGTGCAACAAACACATCCGCAGCAGTGAATTCCCGCCCCTTGGCAATGATGCTGCGCACGGGCTCGATGACGTCGGCCTCGTGCTGGTCAAAAAACCCCTGGATTGCGGCATAGCGCTCGGCCACCAAGGCACTTTCGTACAGCAGGGTTGCCGCATCGGCCAAGGGGCCGTAGGGAACCGTTACAGCCACGCCTCCCAATGCAGCCATGCGTTGCAGGGCGTTTTGAAAGGCTTTTTCCGCCAGCGCGTCACCAAAAAATTCCAGGGTATCGGGAACACCAAATCGGAATCTGTGCGCAAACGGTTGCGTGCTGAGTTTGAGCTTGCGGGAGTAAGGATCCTGCGCGTCGTAGCCCATGGCAGCACCCAGAACGCGCACGGCCACGCCAACAGTCCGCGCAAAAATGGAAACACAGTCCACGCTTTGTGCCGCCGGCAAAACGCCGTAAGCACTGATCAGGCCCTTGCTGGGCTTGATACCCACAATATTGTTCAGTCCTGCAGGCACCCTGCCGGAGCCAGCCGTGTCGGTGCCCAACGCAAAATCCACTGCACCGGTGGCGACCAGGTAAGCCGACCCCGAACTGGAGCCGCCCGAAATGTAGGCCGGATCGAAGGCATTGGGCACGGCGCCGTAAGGGGATCGGGTTCCGTTGAGTCCGCAGGCAAACTGGTCCAGGTTGGTCTTTCCCAGCAGCGTTGCACCAGAATTGAGCAGCCTTGTGACCACCGTTGCACTGTGCTCGGGCACTCTTGAAAAAGTCGGACATGCCGCGGTGGTGGGCACTCCCCGCACATCAATGTTGTCCTTGACCGCGAACCTCAGGCCTTCCAACGCACCCGACCCGGTTGGCGCCATCGCGGAATCAAAACGACTGATCCAGGCACGACCGCTTGCCTCGCTACTGGCAGGTATGACACCGAATGACGAGCGCACCATGGGTTTAGATCCAATCTTGTATCCAAAATGTCATGCAACATTTATGCCATAAAACGTAGTCTTTTTGCATTCTCCCGTTTGATTTTCATAGCGGCACGGATTTTGCGTCCATTCTTGTATCCAAGATGGATAAAGCCCGTTTGCACCATTTTGGTTTGTTTCAACCCACCACGAGGAACCCAGACCATGCGTCATCCACATCCAACTCGCCGAGATTCCATCAAGACCATCGCCGCCTTGGGTGCTGCCAGCACCCTGGGCTCCTGGAGCAGTTTGGCGCAAGCCCAAAAACCCATCACGATTGGCGCGATCTATGTGGGCGCCAAAGACGACTACGGCTACAACCAGGCGCAGGCAGAAGCGGTGGCAGCGGTCAAAAAATTGCCCGGCGTGAAAGCAGTGGAAGAAGAAAACGTGCCGGAAACCGCGGCGGTGACGAAAAGCATGACTGGCATGATTACCCAGGATGGCGCGTCCGTGTTGTTCCCCTCTTCTTTTGGCTACTTCGATCCGTACATCCTGGCCTTGGCTGCGAAATATCCGGATGTACGCTTTGCGCACTGCGGTGGCATGTGGACCGAGGGCAAACATCCAAAAAATGTGGGCAGCTACTTTGGCTACATCGACGAATGCCAGTACCTCAACGGCGTCGTCGCGGGGCACATGAGCAAAAGCGGCAAGATCGGATTTGTTGCCGCCAAGCCCATTCCGCAAGTGTTGCGCAACATCAACTCATTTTTGATGGGCGCACGCTCGGTCAAGCCCGGCATCACTTGCAGCGTGATCTTCACCGGTGACTGGTCGATGGCGGTAAAAGAGGCCGAAGCCACCAACAGCTTGTGTGACCAGGGTGTTGATGTCATCACGATGCACGTGGACGGACCCAAGGTCATTGTGGAAACAGCTGCCAAGCGCGGCAAGATGGTCTGCGGTTATCACGCATCGCAAGCCAAGCTGGCCCCCCAGGCCTATTTGACCGGTGCCGAGTGGAACTGGCTGACTGCCTACAAAGCCGTGATCGACGCTGCACAGAACGGCAAACCCCACCCCAATTTCATCCGCGGCGGTCTCAAGGAAGGCTACGTGAAGATGTCACCCTACGGCCCCATGGTGACCGACGCGGCCAAGAAGCAAGCCGATGACGTCAAAGCGCAAATGACGGCTGGCAAGTTCGACATCTTCAAGGGCCCGCTCAAGGACAACAAGGGCAATGTCGTGGTGCCCGCAGGCAAGACTTTTGGGCAAACCGATATCGAGCTTGAAAAAATGAATTATCTGGTCGAGGGCGTTGTCGGTTCCATTTGAACCCGCACCTTTGAACCTCCATCGGGCGAAGCTCCGTGCGCGATTCTGTCCAAAATGTCCTGCTGCCGGTACTGGCGATCGCGGCGGCGCTGATGGTCTTTGGCGTATTTGTCAGCTTCTCGGGCGTGAGCCCGGCGGATGTGTGGCTCACACTGTTCAAGGGGGCATTTGGCGATTGGTTTTCATGGCAAAACACGCTGCAACGCGCCGCTCCCCTGATGCTCACGGCACTGTGCGTTGTGGTGCCCGCGCGCGCTGGACTGGTGGTGATTGGTGGGGAGGGCGCGCTGGTACTCGGCGGGCTGGCTTGTGCGGCGCTGCCTTACGCGGTGCCCTTGCCGGACAACGTTGTGGGCACTACTTTGGTGTTTGTCGCCGGTGCAATCGCAGGGGGCTTGTGGATCGCGCTGGTGGGATGGCTGCGGCAATACCGCGGCATCAACGAAACCATCAGCAGTCTGTTGCTGGCCTATATCGCCATTGGTTTATTCAAGCATCTGGTGGAGGGGCCCCTGCGCGATCCTGCCAGCCTGAACAAACCCTCCACCTATTCGCTCAGCGAAGGCCTGCGGGTCGGTGGCATTGCCGGGTCCGATATCCATTGGGGGCTGGTGTTGGGCGTGCTGGCGTGTCTGGCAACCGGGCTTTGGCTCCGGCAAACCGCGTCCGGCTTTGCGGTGCGCGTGGTGGGCGGCAACATCCGCGCCGCCCAACTGGTAGGACTGCCAGCTTCAAAGCTGGTGCTGATCAGCTGCACGGTGGGCGGTGCCTTTGCGGGTCTTGCCGGTGCGG